>NZ_JBHWUR010000054.1:0-48913 GCF_042737755.1 Streptomyces sp. NPDC059994 | reverse complement strand
CAGGTTCCCCGCGCCCCTAACTACCCAGGGGCGCGGGGAACTGCGCGACCAGCCACGCACAGTCCGCGGCCGAAAGGCATGAGCTCCCCGCGAAGCGGGGTCACGCGGACCACGTCACGCGGAACTCCGCCCCCCCGCCCGGGGCGTTCCGGACCGACAGCTCCGCCCCGTGGGCGCGGGCGATCTGGCGGGCCATCGCCAGGCCCAGGCCCGAGCCGGGGAGGGCTCGGGCGCGGTCGGCGCGGTAGAAGCGGTCGAAGACGTACGGGAGGTCTTCCTCCGCGATGCCGGGGCCGTGGTCCCGTACCGTCAACTCGCGGGCCGAGAGCGTCACTTCGATCTCCGCACCCGGGGGGCTGAACTTCGCCGCGTTGTCCAGGAGGTTGGACAGCAGTCGGGCCAGCCGGGCCGGGACGCCCGGGAGCGTGACGGAGGCGTCCGCCAGGTCGAGGCGGAACGGGGTGGACGGCCAGTGCGCGCGGGCCGTGTCCACCGTGTGCGCCACCAGCGGGGCGAGGCGGACCTCCTCCAGGAGCGGGGTGGGTTCCTCGTCCCTGGCCAGGTCGATCAGATCGTTCACCATCACCGTCACCTCCCGGATCTGGCGGCCGAGGGCCGCTGAGGCCCTGGTGCGCTGAGCCTCCGTCAGGCGGTCGGAGCGGGCCAGGAGTTCGGCGTTGGTACGCAGTGCGGTGAGCGGGGTGCGCAGCTCGTGGGAGGCGTCCGCGACCAGCCTGCGCTGGGCGGTCACCGACTGCTCCAGCTCGCCCAGCATGGTGTTGAAGGACGCCGCGAGCCGGGTCACCTCGTCCTCCTTGCCCAACGGGCCCGGCGGCAGCTCGATGCGGTGGCTGGGGTCGCGGGTGGCCGCGATGTGCTCGGCGGTCGCCGTGAGCCGGGCGACCGGGGCGAGGCCGGTGCGCGAGACCCAGTAGCCGAGCGCGGCGGCGAGCAGCACCCCGGCCGCGCCGACCCCGGTGAGCAGCCGGGCCGCCTGCTGTACACCCTCCTCCACCGTGTCGGCGCGCAGGGCGACCTGGAGCGCCTCGCCGTGCGGCAGCGTCGTGGTGAGCATGCGGGCCGGGTGGCCGGAGATCCTGAGGTTGGTGAAGTACGGGCGGCGCTGCCCGGCCGCGACCTGGCGGGCCTGGGGCGGGACCGGCAGCAGATACGGCTTGGCGGGGTCCTTCGCCGGGTCCTTCGGGACGATCTGGGAGCAGGCCGGGGCGGAGAGGAAGCGGCACTCGCCGTTGATCACGCCGGGGCCGGTTCCCCGGTTCTGCTGGGCGGCCAGGGTCGCGGACTGGGTGAGGTTCAGGTCGAGCTGGTGGAACAGCTCGTAGCGGATCACGAAGAACGCGGCCGTGCAGACGCCGAGCGCGACCAGCGCCACCGCCGCCGAGGCGGCCACGGCGAGCCGCGTGCGCAGTGGACGCCGACGCCGCCACCGCGCGCCGAGCCGGCGGCGCGCGCTCACGCGGTGTCCAGCCGGTAGCCGACGCCGTGGACGGTGTGGACGAGCCGGGGCTCGCCGCCCGCCTCCAGCTTTCGGCGCAGATAACCCACGTACACCGCGAGGGAGTTGGAGTCCGGGCCGAAGTCGCGGCCCCAGACGAGTTCCAGGATCATCTCGCGCGGCAGGACCTGGCCGGGATGGCGCATGAGCAGTTCGAGCAGGGCGGACTCGGTGCGGCTGAACTCCAGCGGGCGTCCGGCGCGGTGGCCGGTCCTGGTGGCGGGGTCCAGGACCAGGTCCGCGAAGACCAGCCGCTCCGGGTCCGGCTCCTCGGGCGCGGCCCTGCGCAGCAACGCCCGTACGCGCGCGATGAGTTCGTCCAGTGCGAACGGCTTGACGAGATAGTCGTCCGCGCCCGCCTCCAGGCCGTCGACGCGTTCGCTCACCGAGTCGAGCGCGGTCAGTACGAGGACGGGGGTGCGGTCGCCGAGCGCCCGCAGCTGGCGGCAGACCGCCAGCCCGTCCAGGACCGGCATCATCACATCGAGGACCACCGCGTCCGGCTGCCAGGCGGCGATCCCGGCGAGCGCCGCCAGCCCGTCGGCGGCGCCGCGCACCTCGTACCCCTCGACGGCGAGGCCGTCCTCCACGGCGGCCCGCACCTCCGGCTCGTCGTCGACGACGAGGATGCGGGCCGGGGGCCGGGTGTGTGCGCTGCTGCTCATGGGCAAAGACTGCCAAACGCCGCTCTTAGAAGCCTCTTAAGCCACCCCGCGAACCTTCGGGGCATGCGCACACCACTCTCTGTCGTGATCGGTGCGGGCGGCACCGGCGGCCACATCTACCCCGGGCTCGCGCTCGCCGAGGCGCTGCGCCGGGCCGTCCCGGACGCGGTGATCTCGTTCGTCGGTACGGAGCGGGGCCTGGAGGGCGAGCTCATCCCCGCCGCCGGATACCGGCTGCACACCGTCGACATGATCCCCTTCGACCCGGCCCTCGGCGCCCGCCGCTATCTGCTGCCCGCCGCACTGCTGAAGTCCGGCGCGCAGTGCCGGGCGATCCTGCGGGCGCAGGGCGCGCAGGTCGCCGTGGGGATGGGCGGCTATCCCAGCGCGCCCGTCATCGTCGGCGCCAGACTCGCCGGACTGCCCAGCCTGATCCACGAGTCCAACGCCGTGCCGGGTCGGGCCAACCAGTTCGCGGCCCGGCTCACCCGGAACATCGCGGTCGCCTTCGACCGCAGCCGGGCACATCTGGCGGGCGGCGCCGACGCCGTCACCACCGGGATGCCGATCTCCTCGGCGCTGGCCCGGCTCGACCGGCCGTCGCTGCGGGCCGAGGCCCGGCGGGCGCTGGACGTGCCGCCCGGGGCGCGGCTCGTGCTCGTCAACGGCGGCAGCCTGGGCGCGGCCCGGCTCACCGAGGCGGCGGTCGGGCTGGCCCGGCGCTGGCAGGGGCGCGACGACGTCCACCTGCTGATCAAGACCGGTCCCGCGGCGCTCGATGAGACCCGGCGGCGGCTGACCGGGCTGTGGGGCGCGCGGGCCGTGCCGTACCTCGACCGGATGGATCTCGCGTACGCGGCCGCCGATCTGGTGGTGTGCCGGGCCGGTTCGGCGACGGTCGCGGAGCTGGCCAGCACGGGCGTACCGGCGGTCCTCGTCCCGTATCCGCACGCGCCCGGCGACCACCAGACGCACAACGCGCGGGTGCTCTCGGACGCCGGGGCCGGGCTGCTGCTCCCGGACGCCGAGACCACCGCCGACCGGCTGGCCGAGCTCGTCGAGCCGCTCCTCGCCGACCCGGCGCGGCTCGCCCTGATGGCGGGGGCGGCGGATCCCGGGTGCCATGCGCGGGCGGCGGAGCTGCTGGCGGCGAGGGTCCTCGAACTGGCCGCGCCCACGACGATCTCTTCCATGAAGGAGCACGCGGTATGAGCTGGAACAACCGGACCGTCCTGGTCACCGGAGCCGAGGGCTTCATCGGCTCGACCCTGGTGGACCTGCTGGTCGAACAGGGCGCGCGGGTGCGGGCGTTGGTGCACTACAAGCCGTACGCGGAGAAGGGCCACCTCGCGCATCTGCTCGACCACCCGGCGGTCGAGATGATCGCGGGCGACGTGCGCGACGCCGGGCGGGTCTCGGACGCGGTCGCCGGGTGCGACACCGTCTTCCACCTCGCCGCGCTGATCGGCATCCCGTACAGCTACGACTCGCCGGGCGCGTACGTCCAGACGAACGTCGTCGGCACGGAGAACATCGCGGAGGCCTGCCGCCGGCACTCGGTGCGGCGGCTGGTGCACACCTCGACGAGTGAGGTGTACGGGACGGCGCGGACGGTGCCGATCGCGGAGAACCATCCGCTCCAGCCGCAGTCGCCGTACTCCGCGTCGAAGATAGGCGCGGACATGATGGCGCTGTCGCACTGGCACGCGTTCGAGCTGCCGGTGACGGTGGTGCGGCCGTTCAACACGTACGGGCCCCGGCAGTCCGCGCGGGCGGTGATCCCGACGATCCTGTCCCAACTCCACGCGGGGGTGAAGGAGATCCGGCTCGGCTCGCTCACTCCGACGCGTGACTTCACGTACGTGACGGACACCGCGCGGGGGTTCCTGGCGGTGGCGTCGTGCGACCGGGCGGTGGGAGAGGTGGTGAACCTCGGGTCGGGCCGCGAGATCGCTGTCGGGGACCTGGCTCGGGCGCTGATCTCAGCGTCCGGCCGGGACGCGCGGATCGTCGTCGACCCGGCGCGTCTGCGGCCCTCGGGCAGCGAGGTCGAACGCCTGCTGTCCGACAACTCGCGGGCGCGGGAGTGGGCGGGGTGGGAGCCGGAGGTGTCCCTGGGGGAGGGGCTGAAGCGGACGTCGGAGTGGGTGGAGTCTTGGGTGGGGGTGGAGGGCGCGGCCCGGTACGCGGTGTGATGTGGCCCCTCCCCGCCCGTTCCCTTAACCCTCCGGGGGTGGGTGGGGGTTGAGACGGGTTTCCCGGGGGCTACGCCCCCGGCCCCCCGTTGCGGGGCCTGCGGGGCCTGCGCCCCTGGCGGGGCCTGCGCTCCTGGCGGGGCCTGCGCTCCTGGCGGGGCCTGCGCTCCTGGCGCCCCCTGCGCCCCTGGCGGGGCCTGCGCCCCTGCGCCCCGCTACGGGGGCTTCGCCACCGGTACCCCCGCTGGGGCTGCGCCCCCGCCCCCGCCTTCGGGGCTTCGCCCCGGGCCCCGTTCGTCTGCGGGGCAGTGTGTGGCTGGTCGCGCCCACGCTGCGGAGCCGCCCATGTCACAGCCCCGCGCCCCTGAAGGGCGGGTCCTGCGGCCCCTGCCCCGCTCCTCAAACGCCGGAGGGGCTGAATCTTGGCCCGGCCCCCTTCTGCCTGCTTTTAGGGGCGCGGGGAACTGCGCGAGCAGCCACAGTCGGCCCGCGGCCAAACTCCGGGCCATGAAGGGGCGCGGGGAACTGCGCGAGCAGCCGCAGCCGGCCCGCGGCCAACCCCCGGGCCAAGACGGGGAACTGCGCGAGCAGCCCCCACCGAACCCGCAGGTGAACAGGGGTTCGGGGGCGTAGCCCCCGAGGGGGGAATCAGGCGGTCGCCTGCAAGCCCGTGCAGATCAGGAGCGTGAACGCCCGCGCCCACTCCCGATCCACCGGCTCCGCGCTCACCAGCGCCCGATGCACCACCGCCCCCGCCACCACATCGAAGATGAGGTCGGCGTGGCGCGCGGAGGCCGCCGCGTCGGCCTCGTACGGGAGTTCCCCCCGCACCTGCGCCCGCTCGCGGCCGATCAGTACGAGCCGTTTCTGGCGGTCCACGATCGCCGAGCGGATCCGGCCGCGCAGGGCGTCGTCGCGGGTGGATTCGGCGACCACGGCCATCAGGGCCGTCTTGGTCTCAGGGCGCTCCAGGATGGACGCGAACTGGAGCACCACGCCCTCCACGTCCGCCGCGAGGCTGCCGAGGTCGGGGAGTTCGAGCTCGTCGAAGAGGACCGCCACCGCGTCCACGACCAGCTCGTTCTTGCCCGCCCAGCGCCGGTACAGCGTCGTCTTGGCGACGCCCGCGCGGGTCGCCACGTCCCCCATCGTCAGCTTCGACCAGCCCAGCTCGACCAGCGCCTGCCGGGTCGCCAGCAGGATCGCCGCGTCCGCCCCGGGGCTGCGGGGGCGGCCTGGGCGCGCGGTTCTGCCGGGGCTGGAATCGGAACACATGACGTACGACCATACCGGCCAGTAAGGAAAGCGCTGTGGGAGAGATCACGGCGAGTTCGAGGCCGTCCCGTACCCACTCCAGTTACGCTACGACTCGTAGCGAAAGACTCCAGCGGTCTTGAGCGACGACCACGAAGCAGTGACAGAACAACAGCAGACGCAGCAGCGGACGCAGCTGCGCACGCAGGGCCGCAGGCGCCGGGTGGGGACCCAGGTGCGCCGGGATCCTGCCACCGGATTGACCACGCACGCGCGCGGAAGGGGGAGGATGTACGCATGCAGCCTAGGAACATGTCCATGAGCGGCGTCGTCGACCTCGCCGCGGTGAAGGCGGCCGGTGAGGCCAAGGCCAAGGCGGAGCAGGCCCGAGTCGAGGCCGCCCGCCAGGGCGGGGGCGCGGCCGTACCGCCGTCGGCCCTCGTGATCGATGTCGACGAGGCCGGATTCGAGCGCGACATCCTCCAGCGTTCGGCCGAGGTGCCGGTCGTCATCGACTTCTGGGCCGAGTGGTGCGAGCCGTGCAAGCAGCTCGGCCCGCTGCTGGAGCGCCTCGCCGTCGAGTACAGCGGCCGCTTCCTTCTGGCCAAGATCGATGTCGACGCCAACCAGATGCTGATGCAGCAGTTCGGGATCCAGGGGATCCCGGCGGTCTTCGCGGTGGTCGCCGGGCAGGCACTGCCCCTCTTCCAGGGCGCGGCCCCCGAGGCGCAGATCCGCGAGACCCTCGACCAGCTGATCCAGGTCGCCGAGGAGCGCTTCGGCCTCACCGGCATCGCCGTCGACGCGGATGCGAACGCGAACGCGAACGCGGACTCCGCGCAGGCCTCCGCCGCGGTCGCGGCCGGTCCTTACGACGCCCTGCTCGAAGCGGCCGTGACGGCCCTGGACGCCGGCGATCTGGCCGGCGCGGTCCAGGCGTACAAGAACGTGCTCGCCGACGACCCCGGCCACCCCGAGGCCAAGCTCGGCCTCGCCCAGGCCGAACTGCTGCGCCGAGTCCAGGACATGGACCCGCAGCAGGTCCGCAAGGACGCGGCGGAGAAGCCGGCGGACGTCACCGCCCAGATCGCCGCGGCGGATCTGGACCTGGTGGGCGGACACGTCGAGGACGCGTTCGGCCGGCTCGTCGAGGCCGCCCGGGTCACCTCGGGCGAGGACCGCAACGCGGCGCGGATGCGACTGCTCGAACTCTTCGAAGTGGTCGGTTCCGACGACCCGCGGGTGACCAAGGCGCGGAGCGCGCTGGCACGAGTTCTTTACTGAACCAGGGGCCCCGCCTCCGGGCCGCTCCAGGGGCGCTGAGCTGTCATCGCGTGCATGTGCACCGCTCATCGCGTGCATGTGCACCGCTCATCGCGTGCGTGTGCACCGCTGACGATTTGGCGACACGGAGACAAGCGGCGGCCGCACTTTACCAAAACTTGGTAAATGCGGTCGCTGTTACTGGCAGTAAATTGAACTGCTTCTTACGTCCGTATTGAGACGTCTATTTCCCCTTCTGTCTGGTGACTTGGGGGTACGAAGGGTGGCGGCCCGATGCCGGGCTGTCGCGCCACGGTTATCCCTCCGTTACTGGCAAGTAACGAACCCCCTTGCGCCCCTCCTCCGAATGGACCACGATCGGCCACGCTCGGTCCAATAACGCACCAGCCCGCAGCCACTCGGGGCTGGGCGTTTCCTGGGTCCCCACCGGGCCGGCCGACGGCCCTGCCGTCGACCGTGGACAGGGGGGTCTCCGCTCATCGGCGGGGCCTGTCCAGCAGGTTGTGCGTGATACGCGTCAGGCGCGACCAGTGGTTGTCGCTCGGGGGTGATCGCCGGTATTCGGACGCGGTACGCGCCTCCGAGTCGGGCGCTCCTTCCCGAGGACGTAGCACTTCTCCCATCCCTGGACAGCCTGCGAGGGTCCGTCCCGGAGATGTACGTCCGAGAAGGAGGAAAGTCATGGAGTCCCAAGTTCGTGGCGGGACCAGATGGAAGCGGTTCGCGCTGGTCATGGTGCCCAGCGTGGCTGCCACGGCGGCGATAGGCATCGGGCTCGCCCAGGGTGCGCTGGCGGCGTCGTTCAGTGTTTCCGGTGTTGACTTCAAGGTCACGGCGGATCAGCTGGTCGGCCACAACATGCTTCAGTACGGGTCGATCGACAGCGGCGCGGGCAAGAACCACCCAGTGGTTGTGTCCGGCTTCAACCACGCCGAGATCACCAACATGTGTCAGTCCGTCGTGACGCCGCTCCCGTTCGACATCCCGGGCATCGGCAAGGCCGTCACGATGAAGATCGAGGCGGGCACGGAGGCGGGCAAGCCCGTCGTAGCGGACAACATCTACCTTGATGTGACCCAGCTCGAAACCGACGCGACGTTCAAGAACATCGACATCGGTGTGGCGGCGGGCGAGGGTCAGGGCACGGGCGACCAACGCGTCGAGATCCAGCCCGGCAAGAAGGGCACGCCGGGCGAGAGCCCCAGCCAGTACGGCTTCGCGCAGCGCGCCCAGGAGGTCGTTCTGGACAAGGTGCAGCAGCGTGCGTGGGCAACCACGGCGGCCAGCTTCAAGCTCAACGGCCTCAAGCTGCGGCTGTCCGGTGGCGCCAACGAGTGCGAGTTGAAGAAGCACTAGCAGGCACCTCACCCGGTGGCCGACGGAGTATGGCTCCTTCGGCCGCCGGGAAACTCTTTCTTCTTACAGCAACAGCGGTAGCAGGGAGCTGTTTTCCATGAGCGCCGAGACCACAGGTTCCCGAGGGTTCACCTACTGGCGGCTTCGTTACCGGGCCTGGCGGGGCAGCCGGCCGTTCTGGGCAGGGCTGTTCACCATCGCGGGCGGCGTGCCCATCATGTACTTCCCGTACGCCAACATGCACCTGGGCAACATCACGCTGGCCATGTCGACCACGGCCGGGGCGGGTTCGCTGATCATCGGCGTACTTCTGGTGACGCTGGGCGTGACGATGTGGTTCCACCACATTGTCCGGGTGTTCGCCGGTATCGCGGCCATCCTGTTGGCGCTGATCTCCCTGCCCGTCGCGAACTTCGGCGGCTTCGTCATCGGCTTCCTGTTTGCCCTGTTCGGCGGGGCGCTCGCGGTGGCGTGGGTGCCCGCGAAGCCGAAACGGCGCGATCTGCGCGGCAAGGCCGCCGAGCCCTCGGGCGATGAGCCGGACGCACTCCCGGAAGAGGGAAGCGTCCCCGGCCCGCGCGAGGAGGGGCACGGAACCGCCATCACCGAAACGACAGTCGACGCCAATGGCGGGAGGAACAGTGCGGGGTGACGAGACGCGGCTGGACTCGACCGGAGGCGACGACTCCCGTGAGAGAGGCGGGCCGCGCCACGCGGCCCCGAGGAAGTCGCTGCTGACGAAGCTGCACATGCCCGCGGGCAAGGCGATGGCGCTGGCCGCCATGCCGACAGCCATGTTCGTCGGGATGAGCCTCACGCCCAAGCTCGCGATGGCGGAAGACAAGACGGACATCCCGTTCGCGCCTGGCCCTTGTGTGACGCGCTCCGACCAGCCGAGCGAGTCGCCGAGCCCGTCGTCGAGCAAGTCGACCACGCCGACGCCGAGCCCGACGTCCTCGTCCCCGTCCCCGTCCTCGGACAAGGTCGACGACAAGGACAAGGAGCCGACCCCGACGACCACGCCGTCGGCGGACAAGGCGAAGCAGCAGTCCGGCTCTTCCGGGAAGACCTCCACGCAGGCGCCCACGACGAAGCCGTCCACGACGCCTCCGGCACCGGCCCCCACCAAGTCCACGAACCCGCTGGACCCGTTGGGCCTGGGTGACGTGCTGGGCGACATCCTGGGCGTACACCCGAGCAAGTCGTCGGCACCGGTGACCCCGAAGCCGTCGTCGACCGCGACGTCCACGCCGACGACGAAGCCGTCGACCAAGGCCCCGACGCCCAGGACCACGCCGACCAAGCCGGCCACCAAGCCGGCCACCAAGCCGGTGACGAAGACCGTGGACAAGACGGCCGACGCGATACGTGACGCGGCCAAGCAGGCGGGCCAGAAGGTCGAGGACCTGGCGGACAACGCGAAGGGCCTGGACGCCAAGAAGGACACCAACGTCCCCGACGGCGCCAAGCAGCCCTTCCCGTGCCCGACGGCGGACCCGAAGGCCCTGGCCAACGCCAAGCTGGCCGCGGACGTCCCGCTGCTGCCGGACCAGCCGTGGATCCTCAAGACCTCCAAGCTGACCCTGAGCGGCCTGAACTACGAGGGCATCGTCGAGGTCAAGACGGGCAGCGGGAAGGTCAAGAAGGTCCTGAAGTTCACGGCGAAGTCGGTGGACATCGACAACCTGCACCAGCTGGTCTACGGCCCGGAGGTGAACGGCAAGCCCACCACCGCCCACGTCAAGGCGCGCGCGGGTTCCGAGTCGACGATCCGCAACGGCACGGTGACGATGTACACGGAGGAGCTGAAGGGCAACCTCTTCGGCCTCATCCCGATCACGTTCAGCCCGCAGACCCCGCCGCCACTGAACATCCCGTGGGTCTTCTTCACGAACGCGACGGTCCACCAGGCGGGCCAGTTCGGCGGCACGCTCACTGTGCCTGGCCTGCAGAACTACATTACGGACGGCAATCCCGAGTAACACGCAGCCGCGAAAGACCCATCCGGGAGCCGCAGTCGACTGTGGCCCGCACCGATTCCAGTGCGGGCCACAGTCGTCTCATTTTCATCACTCCTTCACAGGTGGCTCAAATAGGCTTCACAGAAATTCGTGACCCTCACTAGAGTCGCAAGTGCTGCGGTCGTGGACCCGGCGCGGGGGCATTCATGGGGGAGTCGGCGAGTCAATCTGGCGTGCCCACGTGCATGTCTGCGCTCGTACGCCCCTGTGAGGAGATCATTCTTCATGCTGAGTTCAGTCGGTCGCCCGGTGCGCAGGGCGGTGATGTATGCGACGGCTTTCGCGATAGCCGTTGTCGCGGTGTTGGTGGGGAGATCGACCCTGCCGGGCATGGTGGACGGGACGAGCGACACGGCAGCGCAGAAGCCCAACACGGCTGGTGCGCCTACCCAAACGCCGCAGATGTTCCCGCTGTTCGCGCGGAAGACCAATGGTCATCTCGTCGACTATGAGCCGACGGGCAACGGCGGCGTCGATGCCGGGGTGGACGTGGGCGGCGGATTCGGTGACACGACGGCCATCGTGCAAGCGAACATCTCGACCGACGGTACGGGAAATGATCTCTATTACCGCATGAACGGGAACCTCTACTACACAGCTGAGCGGGACAACGACACCAGGCTCATCGGTGGGGGCTGGGACATGTTCAATCTCCTGGTTTCGGTGGGGAACATGGGCGGGACCGCCCAGCCCGATCTGATCGGGCGAGATGGCGCAGGGGTTCTCTGGCTCTACCAGGGCCGGGACGACGGCCAGTTGGAGACAAGGATCAGGATCGGGAGTGGCGGCTGGAACGGCATGGACCGGCTGGCCGGCAGGGGTGACTACACCGGTGACGGCAAATCCGACCTCATAGCGCGGGGTACGGACGGCACGCTCTATATCTACCCGGGTACGGGCAACGCGGTAGCGGACGCAGCTCTGGGGGGCCGCTTCACCATCGGCAAGGGCTGGGACGCGTACGTCCTGCTGGTCTCCACCGGCGACAACGACGGTGACGGCAAAGCCGACTTGATCGGCAGCGACAAGGCCGGAGCGCTGTGGTTGTTCAAGGGCACCGGCAATCCGAGCGCCCCCTTCGCTCCCCGGGTGCAGATCGGCACCGGTGGCTGGGGCGGCTTCGACACCCTCTTCTGAGCGCCGCGTTCCCTTTCCCAACCAGCAGAAGGCTGATTCTCCATGCGTACCAACGCGCCTTGGGCCAGACGCTGGCGCCTCGCCAGATGGTCGAAGCTGGCGGCCGCCACCGCCCTGGTCACCTCGGTGGCCATTACTGTCTCCGGCAGCGGGGTGCAACCCCTCCCCGCCACCAGCTCGGCCGCGGCAAGTTCGGACGGGCCCGACCCAGCCGAACTCGCCATGGCGGCGTCGGTCCGTGAGGACCAATGCAGGCTCGGCTTCGCCCTGCGCAAGGGCGGCGCCGAGATGAGGGCGGTGGCTCGGGCAGGACTGCACGGCACCGACGCTGAGCTGCGCGCCGCGGCAGCCCCCAACTTCTGGGATCACACGCCGCTCAGTCAGGCCTATCAAAAGGACCGGGACTGGGCGCGTGCGAAAATGAATGAACTGTCCAGCTCCTCCGATGAAGACCACGGCCGTGTCACTGCCTGGTGGAAGGAGATACCGGCCCTTTGGCCCACCGGCGCTGACATTCCGAGCTACAACCTGGGAGGCGTCTTCGGCGCGACGGGCTATGCGAATTGGATCGCAGGCCAGTTCTGGACCCAAGAGAGTGACTTCTACGAAAATCTCACTCCGCTGGCGAGCAGGGAGGCAGCGGCCGCGGTTACGGAGATCGGGAAGGCCCGCTACTCCTCGGGTTCCGGCAGCACCCTCGAAGAGCGTCAGTCTTTCGAGGGCATGACGTTCATGCACGGCATGTATGCGGACGACGCCCGCCTCTTCCTCCAGACCGGCGGATTTCCCACCACAGCGCCGGACCCGGGCACACTGGAGTTCCGGATTGACGTCGAGAACCTCAAGGCGCGCTTCGCTTCCTGCGCCAGCCAGAACCCTCCGGACCCGAACAAGGTGCTCGGCCCCGAGCTGACCATAGCGTCCACGGAGTGGCAGTCGGAGATAGCCGGCCAGAAGGACCAGAGCGACACCATCCTCGGTGCCGAGGCCAAGGCCAACGAGGACCTGCAGATCGCCGCGCAGGCGATGGGTGAAGCCATCGCCCAGTCGACGATCGAGAGCGTTCTGCAGTCCTGGCAGGCGTCTTGGGCCAAGAGCGACCCGAAGACGGATCCACGCCGTCCCACGCCGGACCAGTTCGCCGACGTCGAAAGGCGCATCGTCAATGCCCAGGCCCGCGCCACCGGCCGGGTGTTCGTCGCCTCCCGCGCGGCTTTGGACGCGAAGGCACAAGCAGCCAAGGTGGACACGGCCCAGCAGGCTGCCTACGCCATCGCCGACGCCGCGGGTCTGCCGCGCGGCCGGGGCCTGATGTACGCGCAGCAGGCCGCCCAGATCACCAAGGCGTCGGCCGCTGCCGCACTGGCCGCGTCCAAGGCCACGGAGACCGCGATGAACGCGACCCGTGCGTCGGTTGCGGACGGCAAGACGCTGAACGCCCTGGCCATGACGCAGGCCCACGCGTCCAAGGCCGAGTTCCGCCGGAAGGCCGCCGAGGAGGCCGCGGCCCAGGCCAAGGCCGCCGCGGACGGCGCCGCGCTCCAGGCCACCAAGGCCGCCGAGAACGCGGCCAAGGCCAAGGCGGCCCAGGCCAAGGCGGAGGCTGCCGAGAAGACGGCCAAGAACGCCGCGGCGGACGCCAAGGCCAAGCGAGCCACAGCCGAGTCCGAGCGTGACAACGCCAAGGCGCAGAAGGAGATCGCGGCTGCCGAGCAGGCGAAGGCCGCTGCCGCTGACAAGCAGGCTCAAAGCGACCGGTCAACGGCCGCCACGAAGTTGAGTGAGGCGCAGGCGGCGGGCAAGACGGCCTCCGAGAAGAAAGACGCGGCGGTCGCGGCCGAGAGCAAGGCGGCCAAGGCTCGTGACAACGCCACCGACGCCGAAGTCAATCGGGATGCCCTGACGGCCAAGGCCAGTGCTCTCGAAGCGAAGGCCGACGCTGACGAGAGTACCGACGCGGCACAGGCATCGCGCGCCGCGGCAACCCAGGCGCGGACCGCCGCCAACGAGGCGACAACCGCCGCTGCCAACGCCCGCACTGCGGCGAACGCGGCCACCACGGCCGCAGCAGATGCCCGCGAAGCGGCGACGAAGGCGGAAGCGTCGGCAGCACGTGCCAAGGCGGCGTCCGACGGTGCACAGCGGGATGTCGCGATCACTCACGCGGCCGTGACGAAGGCACACGCGGCAGCCGCCGATGCGATCTCCGCGTCCGAGGCCGCCGCGCAGAATGCCCGTACTGCCAAGGCGCTGGCTGACACAGCCCGAGCCAAGGCGGTCGAGGCCAAAGCTGATGCCACCATCGCCCGCAACGAGGCGAACGCGGCGTTGGGCACCTCGATTCAGGCGGCGGGCTTCGCCTACGCCACTTCGCAGGCGTCGTTGGCTGCCCGCGACTCCGCAGCTCAGGTTGTGCAACCTGCCAATGACGCGATCGAGTTGGGCTCTCCGTACAAGGAGACCGACACCTCGGCGGGCCTCGCCGTGCTGACCGGCCAGGCAGCCAAGAATGCAGCCGAACAGCAGCAGGCGGTTGCCAAGGCCAAGGCTGATCAGGCCGCGAAGGCGGCGGCCGACGCAGCCAAGCTCGCTGCGCAGGCCGACGCTGACGCGAAGGCTGCCGCCACCGCTGCCGCCGAGGCCGCCGCCTCCGCTGCGCGGGCCGCTGTTTCCGTCGCGAAAGCTCAGGCATCGGCCAAGGAAGCAGCGGACGCGGCCAAGGCGGCGAAGAAGGCAGAGGCCAACACCATCGAATATGACCGCCAGGCCACTGAGGACGCGGCAGCAGCACTTGCCGCCTCCACCGAGGCCGGCGGTTACGCACAGGATGCCCGCGGTTCGGCAGACGCGGCCGAATCGAACGCAGCCTCCGCCCGCAACGCCGCTGATGCGGCCGAATCGGATGCCTCAGCCGCACGCGGTGTTGCTGACCAGGCCGAGAAGGACGCCACTACCGCCGAAACGGCAGCGGCGCACGCGCAGGAGCTCGCCGACGAGGCCCAGCAGGCGGCCCAGCGCACGGAATCCACCCAGGACGCAGCGAAACGGGAGAGCGACAGGTCCACCGACGGACCTGTCGGGCTGGACGGCGTGGTGATGCGCCCCAGCCCGAACACTCTCGTCGACATCGACCCCAAGAGTGATTGCGTCGGCACGCACAGCGGTGGCGAGATCGGTTGCGAGATCGACCTCGAATACCACGTCTACGGTCAAATGGACTTCTTCCTGGAGTCGTGCCCCCTGCCCGGCGTCTCGCGCGCGAACTGCGGCGCGAGCATCCAGCGCGACTACCTGGCAAGCTCGCCGTTGGATGTCCGATTCCGTGAGAACCGTGTTCACATCAACGGCCTGAAGATGACTGAGGCCATCTGGAAGTCGCTGGTCGTCGCGGCCTTCAGGGACGTGATCGACTGCCGACAAGGAAAGCTCAGCGGTTGCCTCTGGCTCGTCGGCAGCATCGTCGTTCCCGCGGCTCTCGGCGCTGGACTGCGCTACGCCGTCGGGGTGCGGGCGGCTGTAAGGAACGGTGCCCGGATCAGCGAAGCCCTCTGGGGCCTCCGGTTCTCCGGGCTCAGTGCCGAGGCCATTGCCGGTCTGGAACGGGTGGGAGCCGAGGCGCTGGTCGGGCGCTGTTTCCCGGCTGGGACCAAGGTCGCGACCTCGGAAGGCCCGAAACCCATCGAGCAGGTCAAGGTCGGTGACCGGGTCTGGTCCATCGATCTGGCCACGGGGAAGAAGTCCCTGCAACCGGTTCTCAAGCTGTTCAACCGCACGGTGGACCAGCTCGTAGAAATCCGCACAGCCGGTGGAAGGGTTGAGGCCACCGACTCCCACCGGTTCTGGGTGCAGGGCCGGGGCTGGGTCGAGTCCCGCAACCTGCGGACAGGCGATCGGTTTCAGACGAAGGACGGCTCCACGGAGCGGGTCCTCGGTACGACTCTCGTCACGGGGAAGACGCAGGTCTTCAACTTCGAGGTCGACAACGGCCACACGTACTATGTGTACTCGGGCTCTACGCCCGTCCTCGTCCATAACGAGTGCATCGATGCAATCCTCAAGGACCTTGTCAACGATGGGGACCACATCCTGCTGGGGATCAATCCCATGGCCGACGATCTGGCAGAGAGCCTCGGTGCCCGGACGTTTAACGGAAAGTCGTTCGGTAGGGAACTGCCCGAGGGGCTGGGCATGGGTAAGCGGCCGATCTGGACCGTCGGCGTGGAAAGGGCTGTGAGCAATCCAAGGGTCCCTATCACGGTGTCGTTGGACGGCGTCGAGGGCGCCAAGACCGTTGACGAGGCGCTGGAGCTGCTCTTGAAGCGAGGAGAGACCATCAAGCCGGGTGACTGGGAGACGGTACGGAGCCGCGGTTACGGCACTGCTTGGGAGATGACCAAACTCCGGACAGCAGTCAGGTTGGGAGAGGGCGAAGGTGGACGCAACTGGTCGTCAATCCAGTGGTACATGACCAACGCCGAGGGCAAGGCCGTGAGGGTCCGCCCGGAACGCTTCAAGCTGGCCAACGGCACGCCTGTACCCGACAACTGAGGAGATCATCGCAGTCATGACGGATTTCATCCGGGAGGGGCGGCTGTTCAGAGTCGTCGGCTTCGACCCGTCGCACCGCCAGCTGATGCTGCAGAGCGACGCGCTGGCCGTGGACCGGACCACGACGCGAATCGAGGTCTATATCGGGCATGTGGAGCTGATGTTCCTCAAGCCCTACTACCGGAACGGTCTCCATATCCGGCGAGCCACCGCGGCCGAGTTCGCCGTGCTGAGTGAGCGGCATGGCATCCCTGCGGATGACAGCGCGTACACGTGGATGCTGGAGCCCGATGATGGTGGCAGCTTCGTCGTCGGCGGTAACCCTGGCTGGCGTGAAGCCGAGTACGAGCTGATGGGCGGCCGGGAGTACCTGTACGACTGGTCCAAGCCCTGGCCGCCGGAGTTCCCGGCGGAGTCGGGCACGGTGGACTGATCGGAGAAGGAGCGGACGGAAGTGTGGGGCTGCACGTGGGTAGATCGTGTGCAGCCCCACCTCCTCTTGCGGCTCAACCCGCCGAACGCATCTGGCGCCTTTCATCTACGCGATGGTCCCGGTGAGCCGGTCAAATCCGACAGCACCCTATTCGCCTCTGAGCCTGGCGGGCACCGCATTCCCCAATCCTGCCCGGATCGCTTCCGCAATAGCCTCCGCCAATGGAGCCGGGATCATGCCCAGCTCCACCCTCGGAGTTCCCCTGCCGCTGACGATCGGCCGGAGCCCTTCCCGCATCCCCTCCGTGGCCCCAAGTTCGTCTAGCGCCTTCCTGAGTGCTTCGGTGGCGTCAGAGGCGCGGGTCCACCCGTCTCGCCATTGCTGCATTTCCATCAGGATGAACACCTCCACTCGCCGCGAGCGCCGTCGCGGATGAGTGGGTGGGGTGTCCCGGCCCGGGGGGCGCGGATATGGTCGCTCATGTCGTCTGCTCCTACGAGATCGGTCGACGTGCCCCGGCGACCGGTGCCACGGTCGTCGGGGCGATTTCGTTGGGTCCGGGCTGCGGTGGTCTGATGTGTAACTCGAACCAGACCTCCTTTCCGGTCGAGGTCGAGGCTGCGCCCCATGCGTGGGCCGTGTGCTCGATCAGGAAGAGGCCCCGGCCGCTCTCGGCCAGGAAATCCGGTTCCCTCATGACCGGCAGAGCGCGTGTCGTGTCGCTCACCGTGGCGCGGATTCGGTCGCCGTGGTGGTGGACGGTGAGCAGGCACTCCGAGGAGCCGGTGTGTTTGCCGACGTTGGCCAGCAGTTCGGTCAGGCAGAGGGTTGCCGGGTCGGCCAGGTGGCCGAGTCCCCAGGAGTCGAGGTGCGCGCGAATGGCTTGGCGGACGGCCGCGAGGACTTCCGGTCGGGCGTGGAGGTGCTGCTCGTAACACGTTGGACTGTGGTCTGCCATGGGGTGCATGGAGCCTCCAGGGCGGTGCAGTTGGCCAGGGAGCAGCACTCATCGAGTGCGCTCCATCGCAAGGCGTCGGTCAACTTACTCACCGTGCAAGACTGTCGCTGTAGAAATGAAAATTTTCACTCTTCCGTGCCAGGGATGTGTCGCATTGCTCCTGCGCCGATGGCATGGTGATCGCAGGACGGTGCAGACTTGCCGCATCGACACGGGGACGTGGAGGGAAGTCGTGGATGAGTGCACCTACGGTTCGGCGGCGCCGACTCGGCTCCAAACTGCGCGCGTTCCGTGACGAGGCCGGGCTCACGCTGGAGGAGGTCGCCGCCAAGGGCGCCAAGCAGAAGCTCAACACGCCCAAGATCTCGCGCATCGAGTCGGCCCGAACAGCGGCCAAGGCAGCGGATGTTGAGGCACTGCTCGACATCTACGGTGTCAGTGACTCCGACCTGCGGGCGGCCCTGCTCACCCTCACCCGTGAGGGCAGCAAGCGGGGGTGGTGGCACTCGTACAAGGGCGCTCTGTCGCCGCTCTACGAGGACTTGATCAGTCTGGAGGCGGAGGCGTCCCGGATCAGTACGTTTCAGTACGGGCTGATCCCGGGCCTGCTCCAGACCGCCGCGTACGCGAAGGAAGCGATCAGCAGCACCGCGATGACGGCCGCGATCGAGAACAGGGTGGACGCACTGGTTGAGGTGCGGCTGGCTCGGCAGGTGGTGCTGACGCGCGATGAGCCGCTCGAACTGTGGGCCGTCATCCATGAGTCGGCACTCAACGCGACTTGCCTGAATCCTTCGACGATGCGTGACCAGTTGCAGCGGCTGATCGACCGTGCGTTGCTCCCGAACGTGAGCATCCAGGTGCTGCCGGACGGCACTGCTCTGCATCCCGGGGTGACGGGCCCCTTCACGATCCTCGGTTTCGCCGAGCACCGGGACCTCGACGTCGTGCACCTGGAGAGCTTGGCTGACGCCCTCTACGTGGAAGACCGGGAGCGTGTGCAAATCTATGGCCAGGGCTTCGAACGGATGCAAGCTGCGGCGCTCTCGTTCGAGGACTCCCTCGCCCTGATCACCGAGCTGAAGGACGCGAACCATGAGTAAGGTCATCCCGAACGCTGCAGCGCTGTCTGTCACTTGGATGAAATCCAGTTACAGTGCGGCGCAGAGCGACTGCGTCGAGACAGCCGGGCTCGGCGCGGCCCTCGTCGCCATACGCGACTCGAAGCGTCCCACCGGACCTGCCCTGGTGTTCGGACGGGCCGCCATGCAGGACTTCGTCGAGGGTATGAGGAGCGGGGAGCATGTCCGTTAGTCACGTCTGAGGTGACGAAAGGGGTTCGGTGCTGCGAACCACCCGCTCAGGCCCCCAGGTCCGGCCGCTGTTCCGCGAGATCCGCAACGTCAGCAGGGCATGCGGGTCCAGTCGTACGCTCGTCGGTTCAGTCACCGCGTCCCGCTCGCCCGGTCCCAGGTGACGCCTTCTCGGCTTCGCTCGAACAGGGGGAACCCCATCGGTCACGGGCCCCTGGGCCGCAGCGGCCCGGGATGCCTTCGCCACCCAGGGGGAGGCGTTGGAGGAACTGCCGGAGAGCGATGGCGACACCTACGTACCGGTCGAGGAGCTGGTGTCCGCCGAGTGGGCCGCACTGCTGCCGTACCCGGCGTTCAACCCGGCGCAAGCCGCCGCTGTTCCGTTGGTGCGGGAAGGCACTGGGCACCTGGTGGTGGTGGCGCCCACCGGTGCGGGAAAGACCCCCATCGGCATGGTCGCGGCGCTTGACGCGCACGCCAGGGGCCGCAAGGCGGCCTGGCTGGTGCCGCAACGCTCGCTCACCGATGAACTCGACCGTGAGCTGGAGCTGTGGCGGCGCCAGGGGCTGCGTGTGGTGCGTCTGACCGGCGAGGCCGTGGTGGACACCGAGCTGATCCGGGCGGCCGACGTGTGGGTGGCGACCACGGAGAAGTTCGAGGCGATCTGCCGTGCGGGATCGCTGCGCGACGCGCTCGCGGAGGTCGGCTGCCTGGTCGTCGACGAGATCCACTTGCTCGGGGACCCGGCCCGTGGGGCCGTCCTGGAGGCGTTGCTCGCACGGGTGCTGGAGGAGAGTGCGGTAACACGCATCGTCGGTCTCTCCGCGACGGTCGCCAACGCGGACGAGGTCGCCGACTGGCTGGGCGCCCGCCTGGTCCGCACCGCCTGGCGGCCCACTCGGCTCACCTGGCAGTTGCCTGTCCTGCCCCCGGCCGACTGGGCGGCGCGGGCCGCCGTCCGTACCGAGGCCGCCGTACGGATCGCCCGTGACGTCACCGCGGACGGCGGCAGCGTGCTGGTCTTCTGCGGTAGCAAGCGCCGGGTGCGGTCGACGGCTCTCGCGCTGGCCGCCGACCGGGGGGTGCCGACCGCCGGCGTGGACGCGGACGAAGCGGAACTCGTCGAGCGCCTGTGCACGAAAGCGGGTGTGCGGCTGCACTACCGGGACTGGCCCGGCAAGCGCGAGGCCGAACACGCGTTTCGCGCCCGTGAGGCGGACGTCCTGGTCGCTACCTCGACCGTTGCCGCGGACGTCAACCTTCCTGCCCGGGCGGTGATCGTCAGTGACACCACCATCGGCCTGGATCGTATCGAGGTGTCCATGGTTTAGCAGATGTTCGGGCGGGCCGGCCGCATCGGTGCGGGGGAGCGTGAGGGCTGGGCCTTCCTGCTCACCGACCCGGCTGAGCGCGCACATTGGCAGGCCCGGCTCGCCGCCGGATACGCCGTACGGTCCCGGCTGGGCGACCACCTGCCCGACCACCTCCTCGCGGAGGTGGTCCAGGAACGGCTGACGGCCCCGGACGAGGCCGAACGGTGATGGGCGGGAACGTTCGCCGAACACCAGGGCGAGGACAGCGTCGAGCCCCTGCACGAGGCGGCCCGGTTCCTCGCCACGGTGGGCTGCCTGCGTGCCACCACGGACGAGGGCCGTCTGGAACCGACCGCGCTGGGTCGGCTGACCAGCCGCTTCATGGTCGACGCCACTCTGTCCAACGAACTGGCCACAGCGGTGCACGAGGCCCCTGTGCCCGAAAACGCCTTCGCTGCCGAGCATGTGCTCGCGGCCCTGCTCAGTACACGCCTTCCGGCACTCGAACAGGCCCCGTTCACGGACCGGGCACGTGCGGCGCTGCGTCGCGTGCTGCGCGAGATGGACCACGAGCCCGAGGAGGCCGGTGCACCTGGGGGCGACGAGCCGAAACCCGAGGCCGGTGACCTCGCCCGAGCGGTCCTGCTGCTGGTCGCGGGGCCGCCCGCGCCTCTTCCGCGGCCGTCCCGGCTATGTCCTCGGCATCCCCGTCGACTCCATGACCGGCATCCTGGAGGAGGCCCGGCGCTATCTTGCCTGGCTCGGCGCGCAGGGACCCATTGGTACGGTCCATCCCTGGGCGGCCGTGGTCGCCGGCGACCTCGCGCTTCGCATCCGCTGGCACACACTCGGGCCCGCCGTGGCGCGGGACGACTGCTGTGGATGTGCGAGCGGATGGTCACCGTGCCGCACGCGCCCCGCCTCGTTCCGCGCATGTGGCAGGCGGCCCGCGCCCGCGGCATCGACGCCCCCGACTGGACCGGCACCACCCCACCGGGCGACCGCGCCCTGCCCCCGGACCGCTACCACGCCCTGCTCGCGGAGCGCGCCACCGGCGTCCGTCTGGACCTCCAGGAAGACAGGGTCAGGGTGGCTGCCCCGCCGGGCTCGGTGATCCGGCTGTGGAACGGCGCGACCACCACCCTGCACATCGGCGACGGCGAGGAAACCACCCTCCTCCTGCCTCCCGGAGGCCCGTCCGACTCCTCGGCCGGCGACAGCGGCGCGGCCGTCTTCACCAGGGCGACCGGTTGGCGACGGGGTGGCTCGGGGCGTATGCGGCGATCCGTCTTTGACCCCGGCGCCGGAGCGGACGCCTGGGTGCCGCATCACCGGCCGGGCCGGTCCGCGGGGGCGATCGACCGGGCAGGCCGTTGGCGCAACTGCCTTGACTCCCGCCAAATCCCTTGCCGCGATGACCCGTTCACCGCGGGTGACCGGTGGTGATCCACCGTTCGGACCGGCGGCGTGGCGAAGCCGCCAGCCGCGCACTTCCCGCACCTGCGGCCGGGCGCCGTCGGGGAGCGGCCTGGCCAAGGACTCCCTCACGACGGGGTCGATCGCCCGCCGCGCAAGTGATGGGTGCGTCGTGTCTCTCGGAGAGCTACCCTTAGTCCAGCACTTAGTCCACCTGGTGATCGTATCGTGAGGCAGCCATGGAAGCAGCCCGTCAGTACAACGTCCATGAAGCCAAGACGCACTTTTCGCGGATCCTGGAGCAGGTTGCGACCGGTGAGGAGATCGTGATCAGCAAGGCGGGGGAGCCGGTGGCCAAGGTGGTGCCGCTGCGCCCCAAGGTGAAGCGGACCGGTCGGGGCTCGCTCCGAGGGCAGATCCACATCCCTGACGACTTCGATGAGCTGCCCGACGACATCGCCGACGCTTTCGGGATGCGCTGATGCGACTGCTGCTCGACACCCATGTGGTCCTGTGGTGGCTGGACGACTCTGCTGAGCTGTCCGGTGAGATCAAGGATCTGCTCGACACCGAACCCGCGGTGTACGTCAGTGCTGTATCACCGTGGGAGATCGCCATCAAACAGTCCCTCGGGAAACTGGAAGGCCCGCAAGACCTGGCCGAGCGGGTACGCGACAGCCAGTTCACCGGCCTGCCCATCACCGCCGGGCATGGGGTGCGGGCAGGCCGGCTTCCGGCGCATCACCGGGACCCCTTCGACCGGATACTGGTCGCTCAAGCGCAGATCGAAGGGATGACCCTGATGACGAGGGACAAGTGGATCCCGCAGTACGACGTGCAGGTCATGCCCGTGTGAGGGGCGGTCAGCTCCCTTTCGTGTCACTCGTCGGCCGCCGGTCTACCTGCGGGCCGATGCCCGACCGCGATGGACGGCCGGGGCCGGGCGCCGGACGTGCAAGTCGTCGTCCCCGTTACGGCCGCCGGTCATCGGGAGGCCCGCTCCCCGCGCTCCAGGGGGCGTGAGGAGGGCGCGGAGCAGCACAGGGGGTGTGGGCTGGAGAGCGGTATACCCGCACTGGCACGAGTGGGGCTGACTGGCACGAGTGCGGCAGGCTGGTGCGGAACCGCGGCTGTCCGGCCGGGGCGAGAACGTGTCCAGCCGAAGCAGGGGAAGGGCTCCGGGACACGAACGCGGCGACCCGAACCCGTCAGACCCGCCGCCTCTTCTCCGGCCGCCGCTTCAGCACCACATAAGCCACCCCCGCCGCGACCGCGGCCCCCGCGCCCAAGCCCGTCCAGCCCAGGACGCCCATCCCGGACGAGTCCGTCTTCGCTGCCGCCGTGCCCGCGGGCCTGGCGGCAGCAGACGGCTTCGCCGCGTCCAGCGTGCCCACCGGCTTCGCCTTCCCCACCGCCGTGAAGCCCCAGTCCAGTAGCGCGCGCGTCTCCGTGTAGACCTTGTCCCGCTTGTTCTCCTGGGGGTTCATCACCGTCACCAGGATGGTGTGGCCGTCGCGGGTGGCGGCCTCGGCCAGGGTGTTGCCGGCGTGGGTGGTGTAGCCGTTCTTGCCGCCGATCAGGCCCGGATACTTGGCCACCCCGCCGATGCCCGACAGCAGGCGGTTGGTGTTGGAGATGCCGAACGGCTTGCCCTTGGTGTTCGGGCCGCCCGGGAAGTTCGCGTCCGCCGTCGCGCAGTACTCCTTGAAGTCCTTGTTGCGCAGGCCCGAGCGGAGGAAGAGGGTCAGGTCGTACGCCGAGGAGACCTGGCCCTCCGCGTCGTAGCCGTCGGGGCTGCGCACGTGGGTGTCCTTGGCGCCCAGCGCGTCCGCCTTCGCCTGCATGTCCGTCACCGTCTTGGGGACGCCGCCGTTCATCGACGCCAGCACGTGCACCGCGTCGTTGCCGGAGCGGAGGAAGACGCCCCGCCACAGGTCCGCGCCCTGGTAGGTCTGGCCGGGCACGATGCCCACCGCGCTGCTGCCGCCGCCCATTCCCGTGAGCTCCGCCGGCTCCACCTTGTGGCTCGCCGTGGCCGGCACCACGGGCAGCACCGTGTCCGCGAAGAGCATCTTGAGGGTGGAGGCGGGTGGCAGCGGCCAGTGGGCGTTGCTCGCGGCAAGCACCTGGCCCGTGTCCGCGTCCGAGACCATCCAGGAGAGCGCGGACAGGCCCGCGGGCAGCGCGGGGGCGCCCTCGCCGGTCTGCGGGCCCGGGCGGCCCAACTGCTCGCCGCCCAGCGTGGACATGGACGCCGGGGGCTGCTTGGGGGCTCCGGCGCGCGGTACCCCGGGGCTCGGCTTCCCGGGCGACGGCGTGCCCGGCTTCACTGGGTGGGCCGCCGCGGGGGCGACACCGGAGACCACCGCCGCCGCGGTGAGGGCCGCGATGGCCAGCGGGCGGCTGAACTGCACAGTTATCGGGGCGCGCATGAACGCGAACGTACCCCACGGAATGTGTAGATCCTGTTGCGGGCACTCCGCGAGTGGGCAACGGGCTCCGGATGACGGTCCTCCGCCGCGTACGCGCGAGGGCGGCACCCCGGACAAGTCCATGGTGCCGCCCTCGACCCTCACGTACCACTGAGGACGCGTCAGCCCTTCTGGCCGCCACCCAGATGGTGCACCCGCACCATGTTCGTGGTGCCGGGGACGCCGGGGGGCGAGCCCGCCGTGATGATCATCGTGTCGGTCTCGCTGTACCGCTTGAGCTTCAGCAGCTCCGCGTCCACGAGGTCGACCATCGCGTCCGTGTTGTCCACGTGCGGGACGACGAAGGACTCGACGCCCCAGCTCAGCGCCAGCTGGTTGCGGGTGCCGGCGTCCGTGGTGAAGGCCAGGATCGGCTGGGCCGCGCGGTAGCGCGAGAGGCGGCGGGCCGTGTCACCCGACTTGGTGAACGCGACCAGCGCCTTGCCGTCCAGGAAGTCCGCGATCTCGCAGGCCGCGCGGGCCACCGAACCGCCCTGCGTACGCGGCTTCTTGCCCGGGACGAGCGGCTGGAGGCCCTTGGAGAGGAGCTCCTCCTCGGCGGCCTCGACGATGCGGGACATCGTCTTGACCGTCTCGATCGGGTAGGCGCCGACCGAGGACTCGGCGGAGAGCATGACCGCGTCCGCGCCGTCCAGGATGGCGTTGGCCACGTCGGAGGCCTCGGCGCGGGTCGGGCGCGAGTTGGTGATCATCGACTCCATCATCTGGGTCGCCACGATCACCGGCTTGGCGTTGCGGCGGCACAGCTCGATGAGGCGCTTCTGCACCATCGGGACCCGCTCCAGCGGATACTCGACGGCCAGGTCGCCACGGGCCACCATCACACCGTCGAACGCCATGACGACGCCCTCCATGTGCTCGACGGCCTGCGGCTTCTCGACCTTGGCGATGACCGGCACCCGGCGGCCGACCTCGTCCATGACCTTGTGGACGTCCTTGACGTCGTCGGCGTCCCGGACGAAGGAGAGGGCGACCAGGTCGCAGCCCATCCTCAGGGCGAACCGCAGGTCCTCGATGTCCTTCTCGGACAGGGCCGGGACGTTCACCGCCGCGCCGGGCAGGTTGATGCCCTTGTGGTCGGAGATGACACCGCCCTCGATGACGATGGTCTTGACCTGGGGGCCCTCGACCGAGGTCACCTTGAGCTCGACGTTTCCGTCGTTGATCAGGATCGGGTCGCCCTTGGAGACGTCACCCGGCAGCCCCTTGTAGGTGGTACCGCAGATCGACTTGTCGCCCGGGACGTCCTCGGTGGTGATGACGAACTCGTCACCGCGCACCAGCTCGACGGGGCCCTCGGCGAAGGTCTCCAGGCGGATCTTGGGTCCCTGGAGGTCGGCGAGCACGCCCACCGCGCGGCCGGTGTCCGCGGCGGCCTTGCGGACACGGTCGTACCGTTCCTGGTGCTCTGCCTGGGATCCGTGGCTGAAGTTGAAGCGGGCCACGTTCATACCGGCCTCGATCAGAGCAGTCAGCTGCTCGTAGGAGTCGACGGCGGGGCCCAGGGTGCAGACGATTTTGGAACGGCGCATGAGGCGATCCTATCGGTTTGTTTCGTTCCGGAATATTCCGTCTGGTGGAATGTACAAATGGGCGGAGGGGCGCTCAGGCGTGGCCTGGGAACCGGTCCTTTTCAGGCGCCCGTACCGCTCGCGCCGTCACCGGACCGGACCAGCGCGTACGTCTGCGTCGCGATCTCCAGCTCCTCGTCCGTGGGTACCACTGCCACGGCCACCCGCGCGTATTCCGGCGAGATCAGCCGCGGCGCGTCGGAACGTACGGCGTTGAGCTCGCCGTCGACCGCGAGCCCCAGCTCCTCCAGACCCGTCACGGCGGCCTCGCGCACCGGCGCCGCGTTCTCGCCCACCCCGGCGGTGAAGGCGACCGCGTCCACCTTGCCCAGCACCGCGTAGTAGGCGCCGATGTACTTCTTCAGCCGGTGGATGTAGATGTCGAAGGCGAGCGCCGCGCGCTGGTCGCCCTCGTCGATCCGGCGGCGGATCTCGCGCATGTCGTTGTCGCCGCAGAGCCCGACCAGGCCGCTCTTCTTGTTGAGCAGGGTGTCGATCTCGTCCGTGGACATCCCGGCGACCCGCTCCAGGTGGAAGGTCACCGCCGGGTCGATGTCGCCCGAGCGGGTGCCCATCACCAGGCCCTCAAGCGGGGTGAGCCCCATCGAGGTGTCCACGCACACCCCGCCCCGGACCGCGGACGCCGAGGCGCCGTTGCCCAGGTGCAGCACGATGACGTTGACCTCGGAGGGGTCCTTGCCGAGCAGCTTCGCGGTCTCGCGCGAGACGTACGCGTGCGAGGTGCCGTGGAAGCCGTAGCGGCGGATGCGGTGCGCGTCGGCGGTCTCCACGTCGATCGCGTACCGGGCCGCGTGCTCCGGCATCGTGGTGTGGAAGGCGGTGTCGAAGACGGCCACCTGCGGCAGGTCCGGGCGCAGGGACTGCGCGGTGCGGATGCCGGTGATGTTCGCCGGGTTGTGCAGCGGGGCGACCGGGACGAGCCGCTCGATCTCCGCCATGACCTCCTCGGTGATGACGGTCGGCGCGCTGAACCTCAGCCCGCCGTGCACCACCCGGTGGCCGATCGCGGCGAGCTGCGGCGAGTCCAGGCCGAGCCCGTCCTTGGCGAGCTCCTCGGAGACCGCCTTCAGGGCCGCCCCGTGGTCCGCGATCGGGCCGGTCAGCTCGCGCTTGCCACCACCGGTCAGCGGGGTGTGCACCAGGCGGGAGGTCTCCTCGCCGATCCGCTCGACCAGGCCCACCGCGAGACGCGCTGAGTCCGCCATGTCGAGCAGCTGGTACTTCACCGACGACGAGCCGGAGTTGAGCACGAGGACGCGCGACGGAGTCGGGTCGGTGCTGGTCATGCGGAGGTCTCCTGCCCCTTTGCCTGCGCCTGGGCCTGGATGGCCGTGATGGCGACGGTGTTGACGATGTCCTGGACGAGGGCGCCGCGCGAGAGGTCGTTGACCGGCTTGCGCAGACCCTGGAGCACCGGGCCCACGGCCACGGCGCCGGCCGAGCGCTGCACGGCCTTGTAGGTGTTGTTGCCGGTGTTGAGGTCCGGGAAGATCAGGACGGTGGCCTGCCCGGCCACCTCCGAGCCCGGCAGCTTGGTCGCGGCCACCGACGGCTCCACGGCCGCGTCGTACTGGATCGGGCCCTCGATCCGCAGGTCCTCGCGCGCCTCGCGGACCAGCTTGGTGGCCTCGCGGACCTTGTCGACGTCGGCTCCCGAGCCGGAGGTGCCGGTCGAGTACGAGAGCATCGCGATCCGGGGGTCCACGCCGAACTGGGCTGCGGTGGCGGCCGCCTGGACCGCGATGTCGGCCAGCTGCTCGGCGTTCGGGTCCGGATTGACCGCGCAGTCGCCGTACACGAGCACCTTGTCGGTGAGGCACATGAAGAAGACGGACGACACGATCGAGGCGTCCGTCTTGGTCTTGATGATCTCGAAGGCGGGGCGGATGGTGGCGGCGGTGGAGTGCACCGAGCCGGAGACCATGCCGTCGGCCAGGCCCTCCTGGACCATCAGGGTGCCGAAGTAGTTGACGTCCGCGACCACGTCGTACGCGAGTTCCACCGTCACGCCCTTGTGCGCGCGCAACTCGGCGTACCGCTCGGCGAAGCGCTGGCGCAGCTCCGAGGTGTGCGGGTCGATGATCTCGCACTTGGTGACGTCGATGCCGAGGTCGGCGGCCTTCTTGCGGATGACCTCGACGTCGCCGAGCAGGGTGAGCTCGCAGACGTCGCGGCGCAGCAGGACGTCGGCGGCGCGCAGCACGCGCTCCTCGGAGCCCTCGGGGAGCACGACCCGGCGGCGGTTCGCCCGGGCCTGCTCGATGAGCTCGTGCTCGAACATCATCGGGGTGACGCGGCCGCTGCGGGCCACCGACATCCGGGCCAGCAGGTCGGCGGTGTCGGTGTGCCGCTCGAAGAGGCCGAGCGCGGTCTCCGCCTTGCGCGGGGTCGAGGCGTTCAGCTTGCCTTCGAGGGCGAAGAGTTCACCGGCCGTCGGGAAGGAGCCGCCGGTCACGGCGACCACCGGGGTGCCGGGCGCGAGCCGGTCGGCGAGCTTGAGGATGGCCTCGCCGGGCCGCTCGTCCAGGGTCAGCAGGATGCCCGCTATCGGGGGCGTCCCGGCGCTGTGCGCGGCCAGTGAGCCCACCACCAGGTCGGCGCGGTCGCCCGGGGTCACCACCAGGCAGCCCGGGGTCAGGGCGTTGAGGAAGTTCGGCAGCATCGCGCCGCCGAAGACGAAGTCGAGCGCGTCCCTGGCGAGCCCGGCGTCGTCGCCGAGCAGCACTGTTCCGCCGAGCGCCGAGGTGATCTGGGCGACGGTGGGCGCGGCGAGGGCGGGCTCGTCGGGCAGCACGTAGCAGGGCACCGGGAGGCGGGCCTTCAGCCGGTCCGCGATGGCCTCGCGGTCCTGCGGGTTCACCCGGTTGACCACCATCGCGAGCACGTCGCAGCCCAGTGCCTCGTAGGCGCGGTGGGCGTTGCGCGCCTCGGCCCGCACCGACTCGGCCGGCTGGCCCTTGCCGCCGACCACCGGGATCACGGACGCGCCGAACTCGTTGGCCAGGCGCGCGTTGAGCGCCAGCTCGTCGGGGAGCTGGGTGTCGGCGAAGTCGGTGCCGAGGACCAGGACCACCTCGTATTCGCGGGCGACCTTGTGGAAGCGCTCGACCATCTGCGAGACCAGCTCGTCGGTGCCGCGCTCGGCCTGGAGCGCGGAGGCCTCGTGGTAGTCCATGCCGTACACGGTCGCGGCGTCCTGGGACAGCCGGTAGCGGGCGCGGAGCAGGTCGAAGAGGCGGTCCGGGCCGTCGTGCACGAGGGGACGGAAGACGCCCACCCGGTCCACTTGGCGGGTCAGGAGCTCCATGACTCCCAGCTCGACGACCTGTCGGCCGTCTCCCCGGTCGATCCCGGTCACGTACACGCTGCGCGTCACGCGTGCTCTCCCCTGTCTGTGTCGTCTGTCTGTGTCGTCGTAGCTGGTGGGCGGCTCGGGCGGTGCTTGAGGCGGGCGGCTCCGGCGGGCGAAAAAAATCGCGACGGGGCAGCCTCGCCCTCTTGACAATACCCCTGCGGGTGGTTACAGCGCCCGCCGGGCGGAGGTGTGGACGAAGGTCCCGGACCCAAGGGACCAAAGGCCTCCGGCCGGAGCGGCGCGGCGGCGGTGGAAGGGCGTGGGCCGTGAGGTGCGTGGGACAATCGGGGCGTCGGCCCGGTTCCTCGCGTCGGCGGGCACGGCACCACAGAGCAGGAGACTGAGTCACGATGCGCATCGGAGTCCTCACCGCGGGCGGCGACTGCCCCGGCCTGAACGCAGTGATCCGGTCGGTCGTGCACCGGGCCCTGACCGGCCACGGCGACGAGGTCATCGGCTTCGAGGACGGGTTCAAGGGCCTGCTCGACGGTCACTACCGCCCGCTCGACCTGGACTCCGTCAGCGGCATCCTCGCGCGCGGCGGCACCATCCTCGGCTCGGCCCGCCTGGAGCGCGCCCGGCTGCGCGAGGCCGCCGAGAACTGTGCGGAGCTGGCCCGCCGTTACGGCATCGACGCGCTCATCCCGATCGGCGGCGAGGGCACGCTGACGGCGGCCCGGATGCTCTCCGACGCCGGGATGCCGGTGGTCGGCGTACCGAAGACCATCGACAACGACATCTCCGCGACCGACCGCACCTTCGGCTTCGACACGGCCGTCATGGTCGCCACCGAAGCCATCGACCGGCTGAAGACCACCGCCGAGTCGCACCAGCGCGTCATGGTCGTCGAGGTCATGGGGCGCCACGCGGGCTGGATCGCGCTGGAGTCCGGCATGGCCGGCGGCGCCCACGGCATCTGTCTGCCCGAGCGGCCCTTCGAGGTCGAAGACCTGGTCAAGATGGTCGAGGAGCGCTTCGCGCGCGGCAAGAAGTTCGCGGTGATCTGCGTCGCCGAGGGCGCGCACCCCGCCGAGGGCGCCATGCCGTACGAGAAGGGCGCGATCGACCAGTACGGTCACGAGCGGTTCGCCGGCATCGGCAACCGGCTGGCCATCGAGCTGGAGCGGCGCCTGGGCAAGGAGGCCCGCCCGGTCATCCTCGGCCACGTCCAGCGCGGCGGCGTGCCCACCGCGTACGACCGCGTCCTCGCCACCCGGTTCGGCTGGCACGCGGTGGAGGCGGTGCACCGGGGCGACTTCGGCAACATGACGGCGCTGCGCGGCACGGACGTGGTGATGGCGCCGCTGGCGTCGGCGGTCACCGAGCTGAAGACGGTCCCGGCGGAGCGGATGTTCGAGGCGGAGTCGGTGTTCTGAGGGTCTCCCCACCCCGCCCGTTCCCTTGACCCTCCGGGGGTGGGTGGGGGTGGAGGTGGGTTTCCCGGGGGCTGCGCCCCCGGACCCCTGCGGGGCTGCGCCCCTGCACCCCCTACACCTGCGCCAGGGCCCAGAAGTGGTCGACTATCCGGTCCAGGAACTCGCGGCCCGCGTCGCCCGCCGTCGGCTCGGCGGTGGAGCCGTTCGACCCCCAGCTCATCGTCGACACCATCCGGCCCTGGTAGTCGGTGTGCAGTTGCTCCAGGACGTCCTGGAGGTGGTGGCGCGGGAGCGGCAGGAGCTTGGACGCCGGGCGGACGTACGCCTGCCAGCGCGTGGTGACCGCGCTGCGCAGCAGCTCCGCCAGGTCCTCGTGCTGCCCGGTCGCCGTGACGTACTCGCGCAGCGACAGGCCGAGCGCCTCCGCCAGCGCCTCGGACTGGCGCTCGTTGCCGCGCCACCGGCCCGCCTCCTCCATCCGGAGGTACGCCCCCGCGTCGAGTCCCACGCGCCGGGCCAGGTCCTCCGGGCTGAGCCCGCGCGCCATCCGGTGCTCGCGCAGGGTGGCGGCCGCGGCCATCAGGTCGCCGGGCGAGCACCACAGCACTCCCGCCAGCGCGGTCAGCTCACGGGCGCCGGGCGTTTCGAAGCCCCGTTCCCAGGCGGACACGGTCTCGGGGGAGACCCGCAGCCCGTACTGGGCGTACAGGCCGTAGGCGACATGGCCGGGCGCCATGCCCAGCGCCTCGCGCAGACGGCGCATGGCGGGGGCGTTGAACGGCGGGGTGAGGTGCACGCGCACACCGTAGGTGCACAGGGTGACGGCTGACCACGGTGTGTTCACCCAAATCTGTCAGCTCGTAGGAATGTACGTCTCCGCTTATCGGTGACGGGTTGTCGGTGACGGCTTCGCACGCGATGTCTCCCCGGGGCTCACCCCTTGACCGCCCCGCCCAGCGCGAAGCCGCCGCCGAGGCGCTGGGCGATGACCACGTAGAGCAGCAGCACCGGCGTCGAATAGAGGATGGAGAACGCCGCCAGCTCGCCGTAGACCACCGAGCCGTAGTTGCCGAAGAAGGTGAAGATCGAGACCGAGGCGGGCAGCCGGTCCGGCGAGAGCAGCAGCATGAACGGGACGAAGAAGTTCCCCCACAGCATGATGAAGGTGTAGATCGTCACCACCGTCACGCCCGGCCCCATCAGCGGCAGCACCACCCGCCACAGCGTCTGCGGCATCGACGCCCCGTCCGTCCACGCCGCCTCCTCCAGGACCCTGGGCACGCCGTCCATGAAGTTCTTCATCAGCCAGATGGCGAACGGGAGCTGCGCGGTGGCCAGGAACAGGGCCGTGCCGTACACCGTGTCGATCAGGTCGACCTGCACGAAGAGCCCGTACACCGGGACCATCACCGCGGTGATCGGCAGGCACGTGGTGAACAGGACGGTCAGGAGGTACGGGCGGGTCAGCCGGGAGCGGTAGCGGGAGAGCGGATAGGCGGCGAGCACCGCGCACACCACCGTCAAGGCGGTCGCGCCGCCGCACAGCACCAGGCTGTTGAGCATCGGCGTGAAGGTGATCTCGTCGGTCCACACGGCGGAGAAGTTGTCCAGGGCGGGGTTGCCCGGCACCCGGACCCGCAGGTCCGCGTCCGTGTCGAGCGAGGAGAGCAGCAGCCACAGCAGCGGCAGCGCGAACGCGGCGGCGACCGCGAACAGCGCGGCGTCGGCGGCCAGCCGCTCCCGGGTCCGGCGGCGCGGCCCGCGTCGGGGCGCGCGCCGGGGCACGCGTCCGGGCACCGTGCGTCGGGGCACCCTCATACCTCCGCCTTCATCAGCCGCAGATAGACGACGGAGAACAGCGCCCCCACCAGGAGCAGCAGCAGCGCCACCGCCGTCCCGTACCCGATCAGGCTCTTCAGGAACGCCTGGTCGTACATGAACACCGGGAGCGTCTGGCTGCGCCGGCCCGGCCCGCCCCGGGTCATCGCCCAGATCAGCCCGAACACGGAGAGCGTCTGGAGGGTGTTGAGCATCAGATTGGTGCCGATGGAGCGGCGGATCATCGGCAGCGTGATGTGCCACAGGCGGCGAAGGCCGCTCGCGCCGTCCACCTCCGCCGCCTCGGTGATCTCCTGCGGGATCTCGGCGAGCGCGGCCGAGTAGATCAGCATGGAGAAGGCGGTGCCACGCCAGACGTTGGCGAAGGAGACCGCCAGGATGGGGAGGCTGAACAGCCAGTTCTGGGTGGGCAGATGGAGCCAGTGGAGGAGGGTGTTGAGAGTGCCCTCGCGGCGGAAGAAGGCGTACAGCAGGAACGCCGCGACGATCTCCGGCAGCACCCAGGCCGCGATCACCAGCGTCCCGGTGAGCGTGCGCACCGGCCGTGAGGCGCGCCGCATCAGGGCGGCCAGGGCGAGGCCCAGGGTGTTCTGCCCCAGGACCGAGGAGACCACGGTGAACACCACCGTCAGCCACACCGCGTTGCGGAAGCCGGGGTCGGCGAACGCCCGCCGGAAGTTGTCGAACCCGACGAAGCTGGTGCCGGACGAGCCGGTCAGCTGCATGTCGGTGAAGGCGATGTAGACGCAGTAGCCGATGGGCCCGGCGAGGAAGACCAGCAGGAGGAGGGTGGCGGGGGCCAGCGGCAGCCAGCGGACCGGCCGGGCCCTCACCGGGTCACCGCCCCCTCGGCGATCGTCCGCAGCTGCCCGTCGTACGCCTCGGCCGCCTTCTCCGTCGACGAGTCGCCCGTGGTCACCGCCTCCATCGCCTCCCCGATCGCGGAGGAGACCTGCGGGTAGACCGGCAGGGCCGGGCGGTAGTGGGTGTACTTCACCAGGCCGGTGAAGAAGTCGATGCCCGGCATGGACTTCAGATACGCGGGATCCTTCGCCACGTCGTCGCGCACCGCGATCTGCGCGTCCACCACATCCCACTTCACCGCGTTGGCCGGGGTCTGCATCTGCTTGAGGAACTCCCAGGCCAGCTCCGGGTTCCCGGCCTTCCGCGGGATCGCCCAGGTCCAGCCGCCGGAGAGGGAGACCCGGCCGGGCGCCTGCCCGTCCTTGGTCGGCATCGCGGCCTGCCCGAGCACGGCCGGCCAGTCGGGCCACTCCTTCGCGCCCTTGGCTCCCCAGAACTGGCCCAGCCACGAGCCGTCCAGCGCGATCGCGAGCTTGCCCTCGGGCAGCCACTCGGTGGCGACGCGGGTGTTCACATTGGGGTCGAGCGCGTCGGAGACGTCCGGGCCGAGCTTCTCCCCGTACACCGTCCGTACGAAGTCCAGCGCGTCCTTGAAGCCCTGCGATCCGGTGACCCACTTCTTGGCGGCCGGGTCGTACAGCGGGTTCTCACCGGTTCCGTACAGCAGCATCTCGAAGCCCTGCATCACCGCCGCCTCGCCGACCGCCTTGCCGGTCAGGACGTTGAGCGGGATGACGCCGGGGACCTTCTTCCTGACCGTGCGGGCCGCGTCGAGGATGTCCGCCCAGTTCCGGGGCTGCCAGTCGACGGGCAGGCCCGCCTTGGCGAAGAGCTGCTTGTTGAACCACAGGCCCCGGGTGTCGGTGCCGTCCGGGACGCCGTACGTCGCGCCGTCCTCCGCCTTGGCGGCCGCCCTCGCCGTGGGGACGAAGCGGCTCCAGGCGTCCCACTTCGCCAACTGGTCGTCCAGCGGTCTCAGGTACCCGGCCTTGATGTCGGAGTTGATGCGGAAGGTGTCCTCGTAGACCAGGTCCGGCGCGGTCTTCGCCGAGCGCATCATCTGCTGGGCCTTGGTGGCGTAGTCGTTGTCCGGGGCCTGGACGGGGACGAGTCTGACCTTCTTGCCGGGGTGGTCCTTCTCGAACTGCTCCTTCACCGACTCCAGGAAGGCGTCCTTGAAGCGCACCTTGTTGTCGGTGGAGCGGTTGTAGGCGACCTTGACGGTGGCGGAGTCACCGCCGGAGCCGCCGCCGCAGGCGGCGAGCGAACCGGCGGCGAGCGCGGTGGCGAGGACCAGCGGGGCAACGGCGGTGGGGCGCACGGCACGACCTCCTCGGGCCACGAATGGCTGCCCGGTGAACGTAAAGCCGCCCCGGGGCATGGTCAATGGGGCCCGTCGGCCGTCGTGATCGCCTGACGGATCATCAAGTCACTTGTCAGCGGCGGGAGTCGACCCATCTGTACTGGAGCTCCGGGCGGCCGATCTGCCCGTACTGCGGGGTCCGCTCGGCGCGGCCCGTGGTGACCAGGTGCTCCAGATAGCGGCGTGCGGTGATGCGCGAGATGCCGACGGTCTCGGCGGCGGCCGACGCGGTGACGCCCGTCGGCGAGGACCGCAGGGTACGGGTCACCGCCTGGAGCGTGGGCGCGCTGAGCCCCTTCGGCAGGGCCGTGGGCTGCGGGGCGCGCAGCGTGGACAGCGCCCGGTCGACCTCCTCCTGCCCGCTGGCCTCCCCGGCGGTCGCGCGGAACTCGGCGTACCGCACCAGCCGGTCGCGCAGGGTGGCGAAGGTGAAGGGCTTCAGGACGTACTGGACGACGCCGAGCGACACGCCCTCGCGCACCATCGTCAGATCGCGGGCCGAGGTCACCGCGATGACGTCCGCGCCGTGCCCGGCGGCCCGCAGCGAGCGCACCAGCTGGAGGCCGTGCCCGTCCGGCAGATAGAGGTCGAGCAGGAGCAGGTCGACCTCGACGCGGTCGAGCACCCGCAGCGCCTCGGCCCGCGAGTGGGCGGCCCCGGCCACCGTGAAGCCGGGCACCCGGCCGACGTACAGCTGGTGCGCGTCGGCGGCGACCGGGTCGTCCTCGACGACCAGCACTCTGATGGGACCGCCGGCGGACCCTCCGGCGGCCGTCATACCGCCACCGCCCCGCTGCGCAGCGGCAGCCGCACGGTGAACTCGGCGCCCCCGTAAGGCCCTTGCGTCAGCTCCACGCTTCCACCGTGCCGCACGGCCGTCATACGCACGAGCGCCAGGCCGATGCCCCGCCCCGGGCTCTTGGTCGACCAGCCGCGCTCGAAGACGGCGTCCACGGCGGCCGGGTCGACCCCGTGCCCGCTGTCCGCGACCCGCACCACCAGCTCCTGGTCCTCGGTGGTGAGGGTGACCGCGACACGGGCGCCGGCGCTGCCCTGCGCCGCGTCCACCGCGTTGTCCACCAGGTTGCCCAGGACCGTGACCAGGTCGCGGGGCGCAAGCGTGGGCGGCAGCAGCCCGTCCTCGATGGCGCTGCCCTCGGTCAGCGTCAGCTCGACGCCGTGCTCGTTGGCCTGGGCGGCCTTGCCGAGCAGCAGCGCGGCGAGCACCGGCTCGCCGACCGCGGTGACGACCTGGTCGGTGAGGGCCTGGGCGAGCTCCAGCTCGGCGGTCGCGAACTCCACGGCCTCCCCGGCGCGGCCCAGCTCGATCAGCGAGACCACCGCGTGCAGCCGGTTCGCGGCCTCGTGCGCCTGGGCCCGCAGCGCCTGGGTGAACCCGCGCTCGGAGTCCAGCTCGCCCGCCAGCGACTGGAGTTCGGTGTGGTCGCGCAGGGTCACCACGGTGCCCCGGCGGCCACCGCTGGAGACCGGGCGGGTGTTGACCACCACGATCCGGTCGGCCGTCATATGGACCTCGTCCGCCCTCGGCTCGCTCGCGAGCAGCGCCCCAGCGAGCGGCGCGGGCAAGCCGAGCCCGGCCACCGACCGTCCCACCGCGTCCTCGCCGAGCCCGAGCAGCTCCCGGGCGCCGTCGTTGATCAGCGCGATCCGGCGCTGCCCGTCCAGCATCAGCAGTCCCTCGCGCACCGCGTGCAGCGCGGCCTGGTGGTAGTCGTGCATCCGGCTCAGCTCGGCCGCGTTCATCCCGTGGGTGTGCCGCCGCAGCCGCGCGTTGATCACGTACGTGCCGAGCCCGCCGAACGCCAGCACCCCGGAGGCGACCGCGAGCAGCGCCGCCACCTGCTTGCGCACCTGCTCGCTGATCTTGTCGATGGTGATGCCCGCGCTGACCAGGGCGGTGATCCGGCCGTGGTCGCGCACCGGCGAGACGACCCGCACGGACGGCCCGAGCACGCCCATGTGCGTCTCGCTGAACGTCTCGCCGCGCAGCGCGGGCCGGATGTCGCCGAGGTACTTGCGGCCGATCTCGCCGGGCACCGGATGCGTCCAGCGGGTCCCGTCCGGCGCGAGGATCACCACGAAGTCGACGCCCGAGGTGTGCCGCAGGGTCTCCGCGTACGGCTGGAGGACCGCCGTCGGGTCCGGGGAGCGGACCGCCTCCACCACCGCGGGCGAGGTGGCGACGGCGGTCGCGATCGCGGTGGTCTGGCGCCGGGCGGTCTCCTCCGCCTGGGCCCGGTCCTGGACGTACGAGTAGAGCGCGCAGCCCGCCACGATCGCCGCGACCAGCACCACCTGCATGGCGAAGAGCTGGCCCGCGAGGCTGCGGGGACGGGGTATGCGCATGCCGGACAGTGTGCACCCGCGCAGGTCACCGTTCGGACAAGCGGCGTGAACGAAATGCACGCAAGGGTGACCGGTGTCACAGCCTGATGGATAGTCGCGGGGATCCATCGAGCCATCGGGACACAGACGCACGTACGCGGGACGCGTACGAATCAGCAGGAGGCACCCCGTGACCGCAGCAGCCGCCCGGCGGGACCGCCCCCAAGGCCTTAAGGGCCAGGGAGGCACCCCCACGCACTACCTCTACCTCGCCGTGATCGCCGCGGTGCTCATCGGCATCACCGTCGGCTTCGCCGCCCCCGGGGTGGCCGTCGAGCTGAAGCCCATCGGCACCGGCTTCGTGAACCTGATCAAGATGATGATCTCGCCGATCATCTTCTGCACGATCGTGCTCGGCGTCGGATCGGTCCGCAAGGCCGCCAAGGTCGGCGCGGTCGGCGGACTCGCGCTCGGCTACTTCATGGTGATGTCGACCGTGGCGCTCGCCATCGGCCTGGCCGTCGGCAACATCCTGGAGCCCGGCTCGGGCCTGCACCTCACCGAGGCGGCCCGGCACGCGGGCGCCAAGCAGGCGGCGGGGGCCAGTGAGTCCACCGCCGACTTCCTGCTCGGGATCATCCCCAAGACGATGGTCTCCGCCTTCACCGAGGGCCAGGTCCTGCAGACCCTGCTGATCGCCCTGCTCGTCGGCTTCGCGCTCCAGGCCATGGGTTCCGCCGGTGAGCCCGTGCTGCGCGGCATCGGCCACATCCAGAAGCTGGTCTTCCGGATCCTGTCGATGGTGATGTGGGCGGCGCCGGTGGGCGCGTTCGGCGCCATCGCGGCGGTGGTCGGCGAGACCGGCATGGACGCGCTGAAGTCACTGGCCGTCATCATGATCGGCTTCTACATCACCTGTGCGCTCTTCGTCTTCGTCGTCCTCGGTACGCTGCTGCGCCTGCTGACCGGGGTGAACATCTTCCGGCTGCTGAAGTACCTGGGCCGCGAGTTCCTGCTGATCCTCTCCACCTCGTCCTCCGAGACGGCGCTGCCGCGGCTGATCGCCAAGATGGAGCACCTGGGCGTGAGCCGGGCGGTGGCGGGCATCACCGTGCCCACGGGCTACTCGTTCAACCTGGACGGCACCGCGATCTACCTCACGATGTCCTCGCTCTTCATCGCCAACGCGATGGGCAGCCCGCTCGGCGCCGGCCAGCAGATCTCGCTGCTCCTGTTCATGATCGTCGCCTCCAAGGGCGCGGCCGGAGTCACCGGCGCGGGTCTGGCGACCCTGGCCGGCGGCCTCCAGTCGCACCGCCCCGAACTCGTCGACGGCGTCGGCCTGATCGTCGGCATCGACCGCTTCATGAGCGAGGCGCGGGCGCTGACCAACTTCGCGGGCAACGCCGTCGCCACGATCCTGGTGGGCACCTGGACCAAGGAGATCGACATGGCGCGGGTCGAGGAGGTCCTGGCGGGGCGGGTCCCGTTCGACGAGGTGACGTTCGCGGCGAGCGACGCGCACGGTCCGGCCGGACCTGCCGGGCCGGCGCCCGCGCCGCAGAAGCACGAGGTCACGCTCGCCAAGGGCGCCCCCGCCCCGGAGGTGCCCGAGGCGCGGGAACCCGCTGCCCCCTGAACGCGTCCGGACAGGTGTCCACTACCGTGCGGGGCGTCCGTCCGGAAGCGGGTGGCGGGGAAAGCGAGCGGAATGAAGATCGACTGGGACCGGCGCACCTGTGCGCGCCGGGGGCATGTGACGTACGAGCCGAGCGAGGCGGAGCTGCGCCGGCGGCTGCGCGCCCACACCGGGCTCGGCGAGGCCTGGCGCTGTCTGCGCTGCGGCGACTTCGCCCTCGGTACCCCGCACGGCTCGGGGCCCGCCGAGGACGCGCCGCTGGTGCCGCGCGGCAAGGTACTGCGGGACCTGTTCATCCTGCGGTTCCTGGCGGTGGAGCGGCTGGTGCGCGGGGTGTTCATCGTCCTGGTGGCGGCCGCGGTGTGGAAGTTCAGCAACAGCCAGGACGCGGTGCGCCGGCTCTTCGACGAGAACCTGGACGTCCTGCGCCCGGTGTTCCGGCACTTCCACTACGACCTCGACCACTCGCCCGTCGTGGGCACCATCCAGAAGTCCTTCGGCTACAAGCACTCCACGCTGGTGGCGGTGGCGGCGGCGCTGCTCGTGTACGCGCTGATCGAGATCGTCGAGGCCGTCGGGCTGTGGCGGGCCGAGCGCTGGGCGGAGTACCTGACCGTGGTCGCCACGGCGGCGTTCCTGCCGCTGGAGATCTACGAGCTCATCGAGAAGATCAGCTACCTCAAGATCGTCACGCTCGGGCTCAATGTCCTCGCCGTGCTCTACATCCTGCTCTCCAAGCGCCTGTTCGGCCTGCGCGGAGGGCGGGCAGCCTTTGAGGCGGAGAGGCACAGCGCGTCGCTGATGGAAGTCGAGGCGACGGCCGGTCTCGCGGTGGAGACGACGTGAAGGGAACCGGAACGATGAGCAAGAAGTTCGCAGTGGTACTCGCCCTGATCCTGGGCACGGCCCTGGTGGCCCCGGCGGCGGCCGAGGCGGCGCCGAGCGCGGTGGTGCGGACGGTGTCGGCGCAGCCGGCGTCCGACGCGCTCGCGCCCGCCGCCGCACCGGCGGCGGCGCACCGGACGGCCGGCCACGCTTCCCATGTGACGCTCGCCAAGCCGAAGAAGAAAAAGAAGAAGGGCTTCCTCAAGAAGCTGGGCATCTTCCTCCTGGTGATCTTCCTGCTCTTCGTGGCGCTGGTCGTCCTGGTGATCTGGCTGATCGTCCGCAGGATCCGCAGGCGGCGCACGGCCTGACGCACGGGCCCGTCACGGCAGCAGCGCCAGCTCCTGCCCGGTGAGGACCAGATCGGCGGCCGCCGCCGAGTCCCGTACGGACTCGGGGCGGCTGCCGCCCGGAATGGGGATCACGTTCGGGGAGCGGTCGAGCAGCCACGCCAGGGCGATCTGCTGCGGGCTGACGCCACGGGCGTCGGCGACCGCGTGGAACCCGGCGTACGAGGAGTCGGCCGCCATGCCCGAAGCCCCGTCGAGCGAACTGCGGGAGATGCCGCCGAGCGGACTCCACGGCAGGAACGCGATCCCCAGCTCGGCGGTGAGCCGCAGCTCGGGCTCGGCGTCGCGGACGGCGGGGGAGTAGCGGTTCTGCACCGCCACCAGCCGGTCCCCGAGGATCTCCTTCGCCTGCCGGATCTGGTGCGCGTCGGCGTTGGAGATCCCGGCGAGCCGGACCGTACCGTCGTCGAGGAGCTCGCGCACGGCGCCGAGCGAGTCCGCGTACGGGATCGCCGGGTCCGGCTTGTGCAGCTGGTAGAGGCCGATCGCCTCGGTGCCGAGCCGCCGCAGCGACTCCTTCGCGGCCCGCTTCAGATGCTCCGGCCGCCCGTCGACGCTCCAGTCCCCGTCGCGGGTGCGCCCGCGCCCGCCCTTGGTGGCGACGAGGACGCCGTCCGTGTCGCCGCCGTACGAGGCGAGGGCGCGGGCGAGGAGCAGCTCGTTGTGACCTGGTTCGCCGCCGGGGGCGTAGTACGAGTCGGCGGTGTCGAGCAGGGTCATCCCCGCGTCGAGCGCCGCGTGGACGGTGGCGAGGGCGCGCGCTTCGTCGGGCCGCCCTTCGATGGACAGGGGCATGGCGCCGTACCCGATGGCGCCGACCCTCACGTCCCCAAGTGCGCGGTACCGCATGTCAGTTGCTCCCCTTGAGCGTCTCGGCCACGGCGGCCGTGAGCCAGTCCTCGGTGTGCGAGAAGGTGAACCCGAGCTGTTCGGCGCGGCTGTTGTCCATGCCGTACGAGCGCCGGAAGGAGAACGGTGAGACCTCCCCGACGTCCACCGCCCGGTACCGCGCGGGCCCGCCGCCGATCGCGGCCACGATGTCCTCGGTGCTGAGCGGCCCGTGCGAGGCGGCGTTCACGGGCCCGGTGAAGTCCTGCCCCGCCGTCCAGAAGAGGAAGTCGGCGATCTCGTCGACGTTGATGTACGTGGCGGGGTGGTTGGGGGTCGGTACGGCGACGGGCTCGCCGTCGCGGAGACGGTCCGCGTAGTGGCCGACGCGCCCGGTGAAGTCGTCGGCGCCGCCGAGGACGTGGGCGACGCGGACGGAGACGTAGGGGAAGCCGGGCGCGGCGGCGAACACGGCTTCGGCCTGCCGCTTGCCTTCCCCGTAATGGGATGCGAGGAAGTCGCCCTCCTCCCAGGGGAGTTCAAGGTCGAAGGCGATGCCGAGGGGGTCGACGGCGGCTTCGCGCACCGGCTGGGCCGAGTCCTCGTACTCGTACACCTCCACCGTCGAAGTCATCACGTACCGGCGGGTGCGGTGGGCGAAGACGCGGCGGGCGGCGGCGGCCTGGCGCGGGGTGTAGCAGACCTGGTCGAAGACGACGTCGAACGTCCGGTCGCCGAGGGCGGCTTCGAGGGCGGCCTCGTCGTCGCGGTCGGCGACGAGGTGGACGGCGGCGGGCGGGGGCGGTGAGGACCCCCGGTTCAGTACGGTGACGTGGTCACCGGCGGTGACGAGCCGGGCGATGAGCCGCTTGCCGAAGTATCGGTTGCCGCCGATGACCAGCACGTTTCGGGTGTTCTGCGTCATGTCGTTTGCCATGTACACAGTGTTACGTGGGCGGGCGGCGTCCTGAAGGGGGAAACATGGGAGAACTGTCCGCTGTACCGAAGGAACCACGGAGTTCAAGGGCGTTGACCCACGATTCCTCACCGGCCTTCGATCAGGTGGACCGGCAGCTCCTCGAACTGGTCCAGTCGGAGGGCCGGATCAAGCTGAGCGAGCTGGGCCGGAGGGTGCGGCTGAGCCCCGCCGCCGTCACGGAACGGCTGCGGCGGCTGGAGGCGAGCGGGGCGATCACGGGGTACGGGGCGCGGATCGACCCGGCGCGGCTCGGCTACGGCATCCAGGCGTTCATCCGGGTCAACCCGCACGGCGGCTACACCCTGAAGCACCCCAGGACGCTGGAGCTGATGGAGCGCGAGGAGATCCGGGAGGTCCACCACGTGGTGGGCGAGGATTGCTGGATCATCAAGGTCGCGGTCGCGGACACGGTCCACCTGGAGGAGGTGCTGGGGGAGGTGTCGGCGCTGGGGCGGACCACGACGTCGATCGTGCTGTCGTCCCCGGTGAGCGGGAAACCGCTGCTGCCGCCGGGGTGACGGCACGCTCCCCCGAACGCGGTCGCCGGCGAAACGCTTGCCTTGACGTCCGCGTCAAGGATTACCGTCGCCGCATGCGAATCGGCGAGTTGGCCGCGCGGGCCGGGACCACCACCCGGGCGCTGCGCTACTACGAGTCGCGCGGCCTGCTGACCGCGCGCCGGGCGGAGAACGGGTACCGCGCGTACGACGAGGACGACCTGCGACTGCTCACCCAGATCCGGACCCTGCAGGACTTCGGGTTCGAGCTGGAGGAGACGAGGCCGTTCGTGGAGTGCCTGCGGGCGGGCCACCCGGCGGGGGACACCTGCCCCGCGTCGCTCGCCGTGTACCGGCGCAAGCTGGCCGAGCTCGACGGGCTCATCGGGCAGCTCCAGTCCGTACGCGATCAGGTCGGCGCGCAGCTGGGGCGGGCCGAGACGGCCCGCGCCGAGCTGGAGGCCGGTTCGCTGGTGCCCGGGGCCCCCGGGTGCGAAATGACGGGTATCGAGGAGGGGTTGGGATGAGCGTGCAGGCCGTGGGTGTGGACGTCGTGACGGATGCGACCTTCGACGCGGAGGTGCTGGCGGCGGATCTGCCGGTGCTGGTGGAGTTCACCGCCGAGTGGTGCGGGCCGTGCCGGCAGCTCGCGCCGGTGCTGAGCCGGATCGCCTTCGAGGAGGGCGACCGGCTCAAGGTGGTGCAGCTGGACGTGGACAAGGACCCGGAGACGACCGTGAAGTACGGCGTGCTGTCGATGCCGACGCTGATGGTGTTCCGCGCGGGCGAGCCGGTGAAGGCGATGGTGGGCGCGCGCCCCAAGCGCCGTCTGATGCAGGAGCTCGAAGACGTGCTGTAGAAAGTGCGGGAGAAACCAAAAAGCCCCGGTCCGATATTGCGGCCGGGGTTTTTCTCTGCGTATAGTGAGTTCTTCGTGTGCGTTCTCTTGAAAACACACGAAAAGCCCTTACGGAAAGCACTGTATCGCGTCAGGAGCGGAATTGTCAACCGAGGAAATTCGGAAAGAACAGCAATTCATCGACGGGCTCTACGCGCGCCTCGAAGACCTGCGCGAGCAGGCCGAGGTGTCGGTGCGGCGCGCCCTGGCGCAGGTCGGCACCGGTCTCCAGGCGCGCCACGAACGCGATGTGCTGGTGGCCGAGCAGTCCGGGCTGCTCAGCGCGCTCGACGGCGGCGAGAACGGGCTCTGCTTCGGCCGCCTCGACTTTTCCGATGGGCGCGCCCACCACATCGGCCGCATCGGAATCCGCCGTGACGACCGGGAACGTACGCCCCTGGTGATCGACTGGCGGGCCGATGTGGCGCGCCCGTTCTATCTCGCCACCGGGTACACCCCGATGGGGCTGCGCCGCAGGCGGCACCTCACCACCCAGGGGCGCACGGTCACCGCGCTGCACGACGAGATCCTCGACCTCACGGACGCGGCCCGCACCGGGCACGAGGGCGCGGACGCCGACGCCGTGCTGCTCGCGGCGCTGGACGCGGCCCGCACCGGCCGGATGCACGACATCGTGCAGACCATCCAGGCCGAGCAGGACAAGATCATCCGCGCCCCGCGGCGCGGCGTCCTCGTCGTCGAGGGCGGGCCCGGCACCGGCAAGACGGCGGTCGCGCTGCACCGGGCGGCGTATCTGCTCTATGCCTACCGCGAGCAGCTGGCCCGGCGTGCCGTGCTGATCGTCGGCCCCAACCCGGCGTTCCTCGGCTACATCGGGGAGGTGCTGCCGGCGCTCGGCGAGACCGGCGTGCTGCTCGCCACCATGGGCGAGCTCTTCCCCGGTGTGCACGCCACCGGTACCGACACCCCGGCCGCCGCCGAGGTCAAGGGCCGGAGCGAGATGGCCGACGTGCTGGCGAAAGCAGTGCGCGACCGGCAGACCGTGCCGCACACCGCCGCCGAGATCGACCACGAGGGGTACGGGACGCTCAGCCTCGACCGGGCCATGGCCGAGGACGCCCGCTGGCGCGCCCGCGAGTCCGGGCTGCCGCACAACCTGGCCCGCCCGCACTTCGCCTTCCACATCATCGACGCGCTCACCGCGCAGCTCGCGGAGCGGATCGGCGCGGATGTGTTCGGCGGCGACAACCTGCTCGGCCCCGACGACCTCGCCCAGCTCGGCAAGGAGATCGCCACCAGCCGCGAGGTGCACACCGCCATCGACGAGTTCTGGCCCGTGCTCACCCCACAGGGGTTCGTCGCGGACTTCCTGGCCGATCCGTCCCATCTGCCGGACTCCGACGCCGACTTGATCCGCCGCGAGGGCGGTGACTGGACGGCGGCCGACGTGCCGCTGCTCGACGAGGCCGCCGAACTGCTCGGCGAGGACGACTCGGCTGCCCGCGCCGCCGCCGAGGCCGAGCGCCAGGACCGGATCGCGTACGCGCAGGGCGTCCTCGACCTCTCCGCGGGCTCGGAGAGCTTCGAGTTCGAGGACGAGGAGTCCGAGGTGCTCGCGGCGCACGACATCATCGACGCCGAGAGGTTCGCGGACCGCCACGAGGAGGCCGACCACCGCAGCGCCGCCGAGCGCGCCGCCGCCGACCGCACCTGGGCGTTCGGCCACATCATCGTGGACGAGGCGCAGGAGCTCTCCGCGATGGCCTGGCGGCTGCTGATGCGCCGCTGCCCGACCCGCTCGCTCACCCTGGTCGGGGACCCCGCCCAGACCGCCGACGCGGCGGGCGTCGGCTCCTGGCGGCGGATCCTGGAGCCGTATGTGGAGGACCGCTGGGAACATGTGCGGCTCGGGGTCAACTACCGTACGCCCGCCGAGATCATGGAGGTGGCGGCGCAGGTCTGCCGCGCGGTGGACCCGTCGTTCGAGCCGCCGAGCTCGGTACGGGCCACGGGGGTGCGGCCGTGGGCGCGTGAGGCGGCGCCGCACGCCCTCGCGCGGGCCGTCGCCGACGCGGTGAAGGCGGAGACCCCCGGGGCGGGGCGCCTCGCGGTCGTCGCGCCCCGCACCCTGCACCCCGCGCTGCACGCCGCGCTCCCGGAGGTCCCGCCGGGCGAGCCCGATCTGACCCGCCCGGTCGTCCTGCTCGACCCGCGTCAGGCCAAGGGGCTGGAGTTCGACACGGTCCTGGTGGTGGAGCCGGCCGAGTACGGGGTCAGCGACCTGTACGTGGCGCTGACCCGGGCCACCCAGCGGCTCGGCGTGCTGCACTCGGAGCCCCTGCCGAAGGCGCTGGCAGAGGCGCTGGACGGCTGAGTCACACCGGCCGCAGCCACACCGTGGCCAGCGGCGGCAGGGTCAGCCGGATGCTGACCGGCTGCCCGTCGGCCGGCGTGGAGTCCGGCTTGAGGGGGTCCTCGTTGCGGATGTCGCCGCCGCCGTAGCGCGCGGCGTCCGTGTTGAGGACCTCCGCCCAGGCGGGGACGGTGTCGGGGACGCCGAGCCGGTAGTCGTGGCGGACCACCGGGGAGAAGTGGGAGACGGCGAGCAGCGGGGCGCCGGAGGCGTCGTGGCGCAGGAAGGCGAAGACGTTGTCCTCCGCCGCGTCGCCCGCCACCCAGGCGAAGCCGCCCGGGTCGGTGTCCCGCTGCCACAGCGGCGGGGCGTCGCGGTAGACCGTGTTGAGGTCGCGGACCAGGTCCCGTACGCCCCGGTGGTCCGGCTCGGCCGAGTACGACGGGTCGAGCAGCCACCAGTCGGGGCCGTGCGCCTCCGACCACTCCGCCCCCTGGGCGAACTCCTGGCCCATGAAGAGGAGTTGCTTGCCCGGGTGCGCCCACATGAAGCCCAGATAGGCGCGGTGGGTGGCGCGCCGCTGCCACCAGTCGCCGGGCATCTTGGAGACCAGCGAGCGCTTGCCGTGGACGACCTCGTCGTGGGAGACCGGCAGGACGTAGTTCTCGCTGTACGCGTACACCATCGAGAACGTCATCTCGTGGTGGTGGTACTTGCGGTGGACCGGCTCGTGGGCCGCGTATCCCAGCGAGTCGTGCATCCAGCCCATGTTCCACTTCAGGCCGAAGCCGAGCCCGCCGAAGCCGCCGGGGCCCACGTGGTGGGTCGCGCGGGTCACGCCGTCCCATGCCGTGGACTCCTCGGCGATGGTGATCACGCCCGGGCAGCGGCGGTAGACCGTGGCGTTCATCTCCTGGAGGAAGGCCACCGCGTCGAGGTTCTCCCGGCCGCCGTGCTCGTTGGGCGCCCACTCGCCCTCCTCGCGCGAGTAGTCCAGGTAGAGCATCGAGGCGACGGCGTCCACCCGCAGCCCGTCGACGTGGAACTCCTCGCACCAGTACGTGGCGTTGGCCACCAGGAAGTTGCGGACCTCCTTGCGGCCGTAGTCGAATTCGAGGGTGCCCCAGTCGGGGTGCTCGGAGCGCGCCGGGTCCTCGTGCTCGTACAGGGTGCGCCCGTCGAAGCGGGCCAGCGCCCAGTCGTCCTTCGGGAAGTGCGCGGGAACCCAGTCGACGATCACCCCGATGCCGGCCCGGTGCAGCGCGTCCACCAGGAAGCGGAAGTCGTCCGGGGTGCCCATCCGGGCGGTGGGCGCGTAGAAGCCGGTCACCTGGTAGCCCCAGGAGCCCCCGAAGGGGTGCTCGGCCACCGGCAGGAACTCGACGTGGGTGAAGCCCAGGTCGCGTACGTACGCCGGGAGCTGCTCGGCGAGTTGACGGTATGTCAGACGCGGTCGCCAGGACGGCAGGTGTACCTCGTACACCGAGAACGGGGACTCGTGGACCGGCCGGTCGCCCCGCGCCGCCATCCACCGCTCGTCCTGCCACACATGGTGCGACTCGGTCACGATCGACGCGGTCGCGGGCGGCACCTCGGTGCGCCGGGCCATCGGGTCGGCCCGCAGGGTGTGCGAGCCGTCGGGGCGGGTGATGTCGAACTTGTAGAGCGCGCCGTCGCCGACGCCCGGCAGGAAGAGCTCCCACACGCCGGTGGAGCCGAGCGAGCGCATCGGGTACGCGGTGCCGTCCCAGTAGCAGAAGTCGCCGGTGACGCGGACGCCGAGGGCGTTGGGGGCCCAGACGGTGAACCGGGTGCCGGGCACGCCCTGGTGGGTCATCGGGCGCGCGCCCAGCGCCGTCCACAGCTCCTCGTGGCGGCCCTCGCCGATCAGATGCAGATCGAGGTCGCCGAGCGCGGGCAGGAAGCGGTACGGGTCCTCGGCCTCGGTCTCGTTGTCGTCGTAGGTGATGAGCAGCGAGTACTCGGGGACCTGGCGCAGCGGCAGCACCCCGCAGAACAGACCGTCGCCCTCGTCGTGCAGCTCGGCGCGGAGCCCGTTGGCCAGGACGGTCACGGCCTGCGCGTACGGGCGCAGCACCCGGAACACGACGCCGCCGCCATTGGGGCCTCCCCTGCCCGAACGGAGTTGAGGGCTGGGGGAAGAGTGCGCGCCGAGCAGTGCGTGCGGGTCGTGGTGCGCCCCGGAGAGCAGCCGGGCGCGGTCGTCGGCGGCGAGCGGCCGCGCGGCCCGGACGCCGTGGCTCCCGCCGCGCTTCGGCTTCGACGGCGCGGCGGCGCGGGCGGGCCGGGAGGGATCGGGGTTCTGCGGGCGGTCGCCGGTGGGCGGGCGGGCGGTCACGGGTACGGCCTCCTCGGGGGGTGGTGCGGGGGTCGGGGTCAGTCCTGGGCCAGTCGGCGGACCGCCGCCATCGGGACGGCGAGCCAGTCGGGGCGGTGGCGGGCCTCGTAGAGCACCTCGTACACCGCCTTGTCGGTCTCGTACGCCCGCAGCAGCTCGGGCTCGTCGCGCGGGTCGGTGCCCGCGGCCGCCGCGTAGCCCGTGCAGTACGCGTCCCGGCAGGACTCGGCCCAGTCGGGGCGCCACGGCAGCTGGGTGCGGGCGGCGTAGTCGAAGGAACGCAGCATCCCGGCGACATCGCGGACCGGCGGCTGCGGTCGGCGGCGCTCGGCCAGCGGCCGGGCGGGCTCGCCCTCGAAGTCGATGACCGCCCAGTCGCCGCGGGCGGTCCGCAGGGTCTGGCCCAGGTGCAGATCGCCGTGGACGCGCTGGGCGGGCCGGGACCCGGCCACCCGGGTCACCGCGTCGAACGCGGCGCGCAGCCCGGGCACATGGGGCAGCAGCGTCGGCACCGCCTGCGCCGCCGCCTCCAGGCGCTCGCGCATCGCGGCCGCGAGCAGCTCGGTCTGGGCCCGGCCGAGCGTGACCACCGGCAGCGCGGCGGCGAGCGCGGTGTGCACCTCGGCGGTGGCCCGGCCGAGCGCGTGCGCCTCCCGGGTGAAGTCGCGCCGGCCGGCGAGTGCGCGCAGCGCCAGCTGCCAGCCGTCCTGGGAGCCGCGCAGGAACGGCTGGAGCACGGCGAGCGTGGCGTGCTCGGGCCGCTCGGTCTGGATCCAGGCCGCGGGCGCGGGCACCCGGGGGCACCCGTGCCGGGCCAGGACCAGCGGAAGCTCCAGGTCCGGGTTGATCCCGAAGTGGATCCGGCGGAACACCTTGAGGATGAACGTATCTCCGTACACCAGCGAGGAGTTGGACTGCTCGGCGGCGAGGAGGCGGGGCGTGAGCCCGGCGGGGACGGCGATGCCCGCGTCGCAGCCGAAGCGCAGCGGGCCGAGCCGCCCCGGCGTGCGCAGCCGTTCCAGGAGCAGCGCGGCGACCTGCGGGTCCTGGAGCGCGTCGTACACGGTGAGCCCGGTCAGCGGTCCGGCGGTGGCGTGGCCGACGAGCGCGGGGGCGAGCGGCGGCGGCAGCATCTTCCGTACGCCGAGCAGCAGCTGGTAGACGTCAGGGGGCTCGGGGGCGGCGCCGGGCTGTTCGGCCCGTACGAGCAGGTGCAGACAGCCCGGGAGCAGCTCGGTGACCGAGGCCAGCGAGAAGCCGGTGACCGGGCGGCCCTTGCCCGCGAACCAGCGCTGTCTGGGGAGCCATTCGTGCAGCAGCGGCGCCAGCGAGGGCAGCAGCGCGACAGGAGTCAGGGTGGGTGCGGCCTTGGGCATGGCAGCGCGTCCTTTCCCCGGGCTCACAGCAGGATGTGCGCAGAGTGTCCCGGATTGCGGCATTGGCTGTCCGGCGGCGCGCGGAGCGTCCGGTGTGCCACTGGGAGCGGTCCGGAGCGTCGCTGAGGAGAGTGCCCCGGGCGGGCCGGAGG
>NZ_JBHWUR010000053.1:0-49586 GCF_042737755.1 Streptomyces sp. NPDC059994 | reverse complement strand
CGGGATCCCGCCCTCGCGCCGGGCGCGCACCCCCTCATCCAGCTGCGGCAGCCCGCTCCGCCCCGAGGTGATCTGCGCGGCGACCACCGAGCCCGCCGAGCTGCCGACCACCAGCTCGGCGCCGGTCACGTCGACGCCCGCCTCGGCGAGCCCGTACAGCATGCCGATCTCCCAGCCCACGCCGGTGATTCCGCCCGCGCCGAGCACCAGTGCCGTGTCTCCCATGCCCGAAGCATGGCGGAAGACGCGGGGCCCGCCTCCGCCGGGGGTACCGGAGGAGGCGGGCCCGTTCGGCCGCCGGTCGGAGTTCGGCCGCCGGTCAGAGTTCGGCCGCCGGTCGGAGTTCGGCCGCCGGTCAGAGGAGGCCGGTGACCGTCCCGGCGCCGACCGTGCGTCCGCCCTCGCGGATCGCGAAGCCGAGCCCGGGCTCCAGCGGAGTGTCCCGGCCCAGCGCGACGGTCATGGTGACCGTGTCGCCGGGGCGCGCCACCGCCGCCTCGCCGAGGTCCACGTCCCCGACCACGTCGGCGGTACGGATGTAGAACTGCGGCCGGTAGCCGGTGGCGACCGGGGTGGTCCGCCCGCCCTCGCGCGCCGACAGGACGTACACCTGCGCGGTGAAGCGGCGGCTGGGCGTGACGCTGCCGGGCGCCGCGACCACCTGGCCGCGCCGCACCGCGTCGCGGGGCACCCCCCGCAGCAGCAGCGCCACGTTGTCCCCGGCCTCGGCGGACTCCATCGGCTTGCCGAAGGTCTCCAGACCGGTGACGACCGTGTCCATGTCCGCGCCCAGCACCTCGACGCGATCGCCGACGCGGACCGTGCCGCGCTCGACGGCTCCGGTGACGACCGTTCCGCGGCCGGTGATGGTCAGCACGTTCTCCACCGGCAGCAGGAACGGCGCGTCGGTGTAGCGGACCGGCATCGGCACATAGGTGTCGACCGCGTCGAGCAGCGCCTCGACCGCCGCCGTCCAGCGCGGGTCGCCCTCCAGCGCCTTCAGTCCGGAGACCCGGACGACGGGCACCGAGTCGCCCCCGTACCCGTGCGCCGAGAGCAAGTCGCGGACCTCCAGCTCGACCAGGTCGGTCAGCTCCTCGTCACCCGCGTCGGCCTTGTTGAGCGCGACCACGATGTGGTCGACGCCGACCTGGCGGGCGAGCAGGACGTGCTCGGCGGTCTGCGGCATGATCCCGTCGAGTGCGGAGACGACGAGGATCGCCCCGTCCAGCTGGGCGGCGCCGGTGACCATGTTCTTGACGTAGTCGGCGTGCCCGGGCATGTCGACGTGGGCGTAGTGGCGGGTGTCGGTCTCGTACTCGACGTGCGCGATGTTGATGGTGATGCCCCGCGCGGCCTCCTCCGGCGCCCGGTCGATCCGGTCGAACGGGACGAAAGTACCGGTGCCGCGCGCGGCGAGGACCTTGGTGATGGCGGCGGTCAACGTGGTCTTGCCGTGGTCGACATGACCCATCGTGCCGATGTTGAGATGGGGCTTGGTGCGTACGTATGCCGTCTTGGGCATGGCTGTGTCCCTCGGATGCCGAATGACTCGAAGCTGCGACGGGACCCCTGGATCCGGCCGACCCTCCCCCTGCGGGGTCCGCCGGTCTCTCCGGGAAGGGTCAGCTTCGGGCGCCGCCGAGGGGCGCTGCGTCAGCGGCGATTGCCGCGATGGCGACGATGGCGGCGATTGCCGCTGCGGCGAGGGCAGCCTTCGGCGCGTCCGCGACTGCGGACGGCGCTGCGGGGAAGGCGTGCCGGAACATGCTGCCGATCATGCCCCGGCGCGGGGCGGCCGTCGAATGGTTTTCGGCGGCGGGGAGTCGGGGCGGGGGCTTGGGGGCGGGGGTTTGGCGGGGCGGCGCCGCTGTCGGCACCCGCGTCTGCCGGCGGGGGCACGGCTGCCGGGCCGCCCGCGTCGCGGCGCCATGGCATGCCCGGCGAAAGGGCCGAGCCCGGCGCCGCGTCCACGGCGCGGCCGGCGAGAGGGCCGAGCTCGGCGCGGCATCCACGGCGCGGCGCCATGGCATGCCCGGCGAGAGGGCCGAGCTCGGCGCCGCGTCCACGGCGCGGCGCCATGGCATACCTGGCGAGAGGGCGGAGCCCGGCGCGGCGCCATGGCATACCTGGCGAGAGGGCGGAGCCCGGCGCGGCGCCATGGCGTGCCCGGCGAGAGGGCCGAGCTCGGCGCGGGCGTCCCCGGCGGGGGCTCGTGCGTCTTGGATGTGGGCGCTGTCCGCCCCGCGTACGGCCATAAGGCGACGCCCGTTACGGCGATCACATGCCCCGGTCGGTTACTCTCCCCGGATGCTCGCCGACCTCGACGACCTAGTCGCCCGACCGTCCGCCGGGCTCGCCGTTCGCTGCACCAGGGCGCTGCTCTCGCCCTGGTCGCGGCTGGCCCTCCTGGTGCTGGTGCTCGCGGCGGCCGCCACGACCGTGCTGCTCCTCGAACCGCAGCGGCTGCTCGCCGACGGCTGGCCGCATCGGCTGAGCGGCGGCGCCGCGGTGGTCCTGTTCGGTGTGGCGTACGGCCTGTGCACCGCGGCGTTCGTCCCGCGCCCCCTGCTCAACCTGGCCGCGGGCGCGATCTTCGGGTCGCAGGCGGGCCTGCCGTCCGCGCTCGCCGGGACGGTGCTCGGCGCCGGGATCTCGTTCGGCCTCGGCCGGGCGCTCGGCCAGGACGCGCTCCGGCCGCTGCTGCGGGGCCGCTGGCTCAAGGCGGCGGACGGCCAGCTCAGCCGGCACGGATTCCGGTCGATGATGGCGATCCGGCTCTTCCCCGGTGTGCCGTTCGCGGCGGCCAACTACTGCGCGGCGGTCTCCCGGATGGGCTGGCTGCCGTTCCTGCTCGCGACGGGACTCGGGTCGGTGCCCAACACGGCGGCGTACGTGGTCGCGGGCAGCCGCGCCGCGTCCCCGACCTCGCCGGTGTTCCTGATCGCGATGGGGTTCATCGCGGTGTCGGGCCTGGGCGCGGCCGCGGTGGCGTGGCGCAAGCGGCACCGGTTCAGCGGGCGGGCGGAGACGCCGGAGGCACCCGCCCCGTCCGGGGCGCCCGCCGAGCCGGAGGCGCCCGCCGGGCCGGAGGCACCCGCCGCGTCGTGGGCGCCCGCCGGGCCGGGGGCCCCCACCCCCGCCACCACGCAGGTGCCCGTCGCCCCGCCCGCGCCCGACAGGACCGCATAACTCCCGCTTCATCTCGGGCCTGTACGCTGCCCTCCGACCGGCCGTCGATCACACCATCACACCGGCCGTCGGATCGTCGTGCCCGCAACCGTCTTCAGCACCCGGGATGGCCCACGCCCCATGTCTTGGTTCGAATCGTTCATACTCGGGCTTGTCCAGGGGCTCACGGAGTTCCTGCCGATCTCCTCCAGCGCGCACCTCCGCCTCACCGCGGCCTTCGCCGACTGGCAGGACCCGGGACCGGCGTTCACCGCGATCACGCAGATCGGCACCGAGACGGCTGTCCTCATCTACTTCCGCAAGGACATCGTCCGGATCATCTCGGCGTGGTTCCGCTCGCTCACCGACCGGCAGATGCGCGGCGACCAGGACGCCCGGATGGGCTGGCTGGTCATCGTCGGCTCGATCCCGATCGGTGTGCTCGGCATCGTCCTCAAGGACCAGATCGACACCACCTTCCGCGATCTGCGGGTCATCGCCACCACACTGGTCGTGATGGGCGTCGTCCTCGGCATCGCCGACCGCCGTGCCGCCCGGGACGAGGCGGGTGGCCGCCACCGCGCGGCCACGCAGCGCAAGTCGCTCCAGGACCTGAGCGTCAAGGACGGCCTGGTCTACGGCATGTGCCAGGCCATGGCCCTGATCCCGGGCGTCTCCCGCTCGGGCGCCACCATCAGCGGCGGCCTGCTGATGGGCTATACCCGTGAGTCCGCGGCCCGCTACTCCTTCCTGCTCGCCATCCCGGCGGTACTGGCGTCCGGCGTCTTCGAACTGAAGGACGCGGGCGGCGAAGGCCAGGCCCCGATGGCCGAGACGCTCTTCGCCACGGTGATCGCCTTCGGCGTCGGGTACGTGGTCATCGCGTGGTTCATGAAGTTCATCTCCAGCAAGAGCTTCATGCCCTTCGTGATCTACCGCATCCTGCTCGGCGTCATCCTCTTCTTCCTGGTCGGCGCCGACGTCCTCAGCCCGCACGCGGGGGAGGTCACGGGCGGCTGACCAGGGCCCGGGGAGGCGCGTCTCACTCCCCGAACACCCCATGCCGCCCCGCACCCCCCGCGAACCGGGCCGCCCCTTCCCCCGCCCGCTCCAGCGACCGCACGCCGTGCGCCAGTTCGTTGCGCAGGGCCTCCGGCTCGGGCAGGGGCTCCTGTTCCAGGAGGGAGAGGCGGTCCTCGCGGAGGCAGAGTTGGGGGAACGCCGCGATCTGCGACGCCAGCTTCTCGGCCGCCGCGCGGGCCGTCCCGTTCGGCACCACCCGGTCGGCCAGGCCGATCGCGAGCGCCTCGGCCGCGTCCACCGGGCGGCCGGTCAGGACCAGGTCCATCGCGCGGCCCGCGCCGATCAGCCGGGGCAGCCGTACCGTACCGCCGTCGATCAGCGGGACGCCCCAGCGGCGGCAGAAGACGCCGAAGACCGCGTCCTGTTCGGCCACCCGCAGATCGCACCAGAGCGCCAGCTCCAGGCCGCCCGCCACGGCGTGTCCGGAGATCGCCGCGATCACCGGCTTGGTCAGGCGCATCCGGGTCGGGCCCATCGGGCCGTCGCCGTCCTCGGTCACCGCGTTGCCGTGCTCGGTGCCGATCGCCTTGAGGTCGGCGCCCGCGCAGAACGTGCCGCCCTCGCCCCAGAGCACCGCGACCGCCGCCTCGTCGTCGGCCTCGAAGGCGCGGAAGGCGTCGGCGAGCGCGCGGGCGGTGGGACCGTCCACGGCGTTGCGCGCGTGGGGGCGGGAGAGCACCACGGTCGTGACGGGGCCGCTGCGCTCGCTGCGGACGGAAGCACGGGCGGAGGCGGCGGAATCGCTCGGTGCGGTCATGGCGCCCACCGGTAGCACGCGCCGCCCGACGCCCACAAGAGCGGGGCCGTCCAGGTTGTCGACCGCCGAGGCCCTTGGCCCCCCGCTCCCTCTGCCGGAGACTGTGGCGATGACCCAGCGTGTGGAACTCTCGACCGTGATGGACCGGCTCGCCATCGATGAACTCGTCACGGGCTACGCGGCCGCCGTCGACGACGCCGACTGGTCCGCGTACGGGGAGCTGTTCACCCCTGACGGGCGCGCCGACTACCGCACGGCGGGCGGTGTGGAGGGGCCGGCGGCCGAGGTGGCGGCCTGGCTCGCGGAGACCATGCGGCTCTTCCCGGTCCGCCAGCACCTGATCGTCAACCGGCTGCTCACCCTCCAGGACCTCGGCGGCTACCCGGGCGACCGGGCCCAGGTGCGGGCCGACTACCTCAATCCCATGCGGTTCGGCGCGCAGGACGACGGCGACGGCGGACCGGTGGAGCCCAACTTCGTCTCCGGCGGCCGGTACGCGTTCTCGGTGCTGCGTACCGACGCGGGCTGGCGGCTGCGCGAGGTGACCGTGCACGAGAAGTGGCGGCATGCGTCGGGGGCGCTCGGCACGGGCTGAACGGGGCGTACGGGCGCGCGACGGGGCGGACTCGCCGGGCGGGCGGGCCAGCTGGGCGGCGGCCGCCCCGCTGCCGCACACTGAGGGCGCACACTGGGGACACGCCCGGGCGGAGACCACTGCTCATGGGCGGGGGCGAGGAGGCGTGGCATGCGGGTTCCGGTCGGGCTGCGGCACGGTCTCACGGGGCTGCGGCACCGTCTGACGGTGTCGCGGTGGTGGCGGGGCACGGCGGCGCTGCTCGCCGGGGCGCTCCCGGCGCTGGCGTTCCCGGCGCCGGGCCTGTGGTGGTTCGCGTACGTCGCGCTGGTGCCGTGGCTGCTGCTGATCCGCTCGGCCCGCGACGGGCGGCGGGCCGCGCTCGACGGCTGGCTGGGCGGCACCGGGTTCATGCTCGCGGTGCACCACTGGCTGATGCCGAGCCTGACCGTCTTCATCGTCGTCCTGGCCGCGCTCCTGGGGCTGCTGTGGGCGCCGTGGGGCGTCCTCGTGCGCTCGGCGCTCGGCGGGCCCGGCGCGGGCAGGCCCTCGCCGCAGCGCGCGACCGCTGCGCTCGCCGTGCTGCCCTCGGGCTGGCTGATGGTCGAACTGGTCCGCTCCTGGCAGGGGTTGGGCGGCCCGTGGGGGGTGCTCGGCTCCAGCCAGTGGCAGGTGGTTCCGGCGCTGCGCCTCGCCTCGGTCGGCGGCGTCTGGCTGGTGAGCCTGTTCGTGGTGGCCGCCAACGTCGCGGTGACGTTGCTGCTCGTCTCCCGCCCGGCGCGTACGCCCGTGGTGGCCGCGGTGCTCGCCGGGGCCGTCGCCGCCGGAGCCGTCTGGGCGTGGGCGCCGCGTCCCGAACGGGCGGGCCGGGTGCGGGTCGCCGTCGTCCAGCCGGGCATGTACGAGGGCGCCGACGCCCGCTTCGCCCGCAGCGAGGCCCTGACCCGGGAGCTGGCGGGGCGGGACGTGGACCTGGTGGTGTGGGGCGAGAGCAGCGTCGGCTCCGACCTGACGGCCCGGCCGGACCTCGCGGCCAGGATCGCCTCGCTCTCGCGGGCGGTGGGCGCTGACATCCTGGTGAACGTGGACGCCCGCCGCGCCGACCGGCCGGGGATCTTCAAGAGCTCGGTGCTGGTCGGGCGGGACGGGCCGACGGGCGACCGCTACGACAAGATGCGGCTGGTGCCGTTCGGCGAGTACATCCCGGCCCGCTCGCTGCTCGGCTGGGCCACCTCGGTCGGCAAGGCCGCGGGCGAGGACCGGCGCCGGGGCTCGACGCCGGTGGTGATGACACTGCCGGACGGGCTGCGGATCGGCCCGGTGATCTGCTTCGAGTCGGCGTTCCCGGACATGAGCCGCCATCTGGTGCGCGAGGGCGCCCGGTTGATCGTCGCCCAGTCGTCGACGTCGTCGTTCCAGCACAGCTGGGCGCCCGCCCAGCACGCCTCGCTCGCCGCGCTGCGCGCCGCCGAGACGGGCCGCCCGGCCGTGCACGCCACACTCACCGGGATCAGCGCGGTGTACGGCCCGGACGGCGAGCGGATCGGCCAATGGCTCGGCACCGGGAGCAGCACGGCCGCGGTGTACGACGTGCCGCTCGCCGACGGCACCACCCTCTACGTCCGGTTCGGCGACTGGGCGGTGTACGCGGCGCTGCTGGTCCTCGCCGCCTACTGCGCCTTCACGGGGCGGCGCTCCCTCAGGAGGCCTGCTCCAAAGCCTCCCGTACCACCCGCTCGCACAGCTCGTGCGTCGCAAGAGCGTCCCGTGCACTGACCGGCTTCCCGGCCCGTACGGCGTCGAGGAAGGAGTGCACGGCCTGCTCGATGCCGCGCTGGCGGGCCACCGGCACCCAGTCGCCGCGCCGGCGCACGGTCGGCTGGCCCTTGTGGTCGACGACGTCGGCCAGGTTGAGCACCTGCCGCTTGGTGTCCTGTCCGGAGACCTCCAGGATCTCCTCGGTGGAGCCGTTCATCCGGTTCATCGTGCCGATGGCGGTGAAGCCGTCGCCGGAGAGCTGGAGGACGACGTGCTCCATCAGTCCCTCGCGCACCCGGGCCCGTACGACCGTGTGCTCGACGGGCCCCGGTGCCAGGAAGCGCAGGGTGTCCACGACGTGGATGAAGTCGTCCAGGACCAGCGTGCGCGGGTCCTCGGGGAGCCCGACGCGGTTCTTCTGCATCAGGATGAGCTCGCGCGGGTGCTCGGCGCACTGCGCGTAGCCGGGCGCGAGCCGCCGGTTGAAGCCGACGGCCAGGCTCACACCGCGCTCCTCGGCGAGCTCCACGAGCCGCTGGGAGTCGGCGAGTTCGTAGGCGAGCGGCTTGTCGACGTAGGTCGCCACGCCCGCTTCGAGCAGCCGGGTCACGATCGTCGGGTGCACGGCGGTCGGCGCGTGCACGAAGGCCGCGTCGAGGCCCTGCGCGAGGAGCGCGTCGAGCTCGGTGTGGCGCTGCGCGAGCGGGACGTGATGCGTGTCGGCGACCCGCGCGAGGGTGGCGGGGGTGCGGGTCTGCAGATGCAGCTCCACCCCCGGAAGGGTGGTCAGGACCGGCAGATAGGCCTTCTGCGCGATGTCCCCGAGTCCGATGCAGCCGACCTTCACGAAGTCTCCTGTCGCCGTCCGGCTTCCTGCTCCCGCTTCCTGCTTCCTTGCCTGGTCAGCATACGTGGGACGGAACGGCTGCCCGACGGCCCTGCACAGCGCCCGATAACCCGTGGCGGTGGCGGGGGCGATCCGTGAGGATGGCCGCCATGACGACGACCGAGACGCCCGAACGCCAGGAACCCGCCCTCGACGCCGACGAGCTGTCGATGCTCGTGGGCTGGCTGGAGTACCACCGCGAGACCCTCGCCCTGAAGTGTGCGGGGCTCACCGACGAGCAGCTCAGGACCGCTTCGATGCCGCCCTCCGGGCTCACCCTCATGGGCCTGATGCGGCATATGTCCGAAGTCGAACAGCACTGGTTCAGCAATGTCTTCGGCGGCGAGCAGGGCGCGCCGCACTACTACACCGACGAGGACCCGGACGGCGACTTCCACCCCGGCCCCGAGGACACCTTCGAGGAGGCGCTCGCCACCTGGCGCGGCGAGATCGCCAAGGCCCGCGCCCACGCCGAGGGACACGCCCTCGACGACCTGAGCGTCGGCACCTCGCGCGGCGGACAGCACTTCAACCTGCGCTGGGTCTACACCCACATGATCGAGGAGTACGCGCGCCACAACGGCCACGCCGACCTGCTGCGCGAGGGCGTCGACGGCGCGACCGGCGACTGACCCCGGCGCCGGCGGCGCCGCCCGGCGTCACCCTCCGCCGTCACTCGTGCGGGCCAATCCCGGCCCGCACGCGCCCACAACGGGCCCCGCACCCAGCAGAGTTGAGCGGGTGCACCGAACACGAACCACAGCGAGGCTCCTCGCCGGGGTGGCCGCCCTGGCCGTTTCCGGATGTGTCACCGTCCAGCACGGTCCCGCCCCGGGACCGCCCGCGGTGCCCGAGCGCCCGACGAGCGGGCAGGCCGACCGGAACGTCCGGCCGCAGATCGTCCAGGCCCCCGTCCGCGAGGCACTGGAGGCGGCACTGCCGCCCGCCCCGGCCCCCCGGGCCCCGGCCGCGCCACCCCCTTCCCCCGCCCCGCATCCGCACCCGCGCGCCCACCCGGCGCCGCCGCGCCCGCACCCCGCACCGCGCCCGGCCGTGCCGCGTGTGCCGCACGTGCCGACTCCCGCGCCGATCACCGGGGACGACGTCTGCGACCTGGGCAGGTCGCTGGGCGGCTGGCGTCCGGACAGCCCCGAGGCACGCATCTGCGAGGAGACGTACGGGAAGTAGGGGGCGCCCACGGGAAGTAGAGGGGACATACGGGAAGTAGCGGCGGCCTCCGGCGCGTCCGCGACAGGCCCGGGGGCCGCGCCGGAGCCTGAGCCGGATTGTCAGTGCGGGCGGCTAGCGTCGGGGCGACCGGATGCGTACGCAAGGCTCGCGGAGGCCGCAGTGACGGAGCAGCAGGAGGCGTCGGAGGACGTCGTCATGACCCGGATCGGGCAGGCGCTGATGCTCCTGCACGGCGGCGACCGGGAGGAGGCGCGCAACCGCTTCGGCGTCATCTGGGCGGAGATCGGCGAGCACGGCGACCCGCTGCACCGCTGCACGCTGGCGCACTACATGGCGGACGCGCAGGACGACGCGGGCGACGAACTCGCCTGGGACCTGCGGGCGTTGGCCGCCGCCGACGGGCTCGGCCAGGACCGGCTCGACGCACACCACCCCTCGCTCGCGGTCCGGGCCTTCTACCCCTCGCTGCATCTGAATCTGGCGGCGGACTATGTGAAGCTGCACCGCCCGGACGCCGCCCGTATCCATCTGGACCGGGCACACGCCGCCCTGGACGCGCTCGCGGACGACGCGTACGGGAACGGGGTCCGGGCGGCGCTCGACCGCCTGGAGCTGCGGCTCGACGGCGCCTGAGCGCTCGTGCCGACGGACACCTGCGGGTCCTGTCGGCGCGTGCGCCCCGGGGCGGGTCAGCCCAGGTCGGGGATGCGCCAGTCGATCGGCTCGTGGCCCTGTGCCGCGACCGCCTCGTCGATCTGGGTGAAGGGCCGCGAGCCGAAGAACCGCTTGGCCGACAGCGGCGAGGGGTGGGCGCCCTTCACCACGATGTGCCGCTCCTCGTCGATCAGGGGGAGCTTCTTCTGCGCGTAGTTCCCCCACAGCACGAAGACCGCCGGGTCCGGGCGGGTGGCGACCGCGCGGATCACCGCGTCGGTGAACTTCTCCCAGCCCTTGCCCTTGTGGGAGTTGGCCTCGCCCTCGCGGACGGTCAGCACCGCGTTGAGCAGCAGGACGCCCTGCTCGGCCCACGGCATCAGATAGCCGTTGTCCGGCACCGGGTGGCCGAGCTCCTCCTTCATCTCCTTGTAGATGTTCCGCAGCGACGGCGGCGTCTTTACGCCCGGCCGCACCGAGAAGCACAGCCCGTGGCCCTGGCCCGCGCCGTGGTACGGGTCCTGGCCGAGGACCAGGACCTTCACCTTGTCGTACGGAGTCGCGTCCAGGGCGGCGAAGACCTCCTCGCGCGGCGGATAGACGGGACCCCTCGCCCGCTCCTCCTCGATGAAGTCGGTGAGCTCCTTGAAGTACGGCTTCTGGAGCTCCTCGCCGAGGACGCCGCGCCAGGACTCGGGCAGCATGGCGATGTCGGTCACGTCAACAACCTCCGTGGGACGTTCGGTTCCCGCACCCTGCGGTGCGAGGTACCGAAAAACCTACCGGCCGCCACTGACAACGCCTCCCGCGCCCGTCCCCCCGGGCCTCCTACCAGCTGGTCTTGCGGTGCAGCTCCCACATGCACATGACCGTCTGGGGGTCGATGGCGCGCTCGCCGCCGGCGATCTCGTCGCTGGCCGCGACATAGAGCTTGCCCTGCCACAGCGGCAGCAGGCGCACGTCGTCGGAGAGCACGTCCTGGGCCCGCTCGAACTTCTTGCTGACCGCGCCCCGGTCGGAGACCTCACGGGTCTGCGGGATCAGCTGGTCCTCGATCTCCCTGGGCTCGTACGGGGTGCCGACCGCGTTCTCCTTGCCGACGAAGGGCGCGATGAAGTTGTCCGGGTCCGGGAAGTCGGGGAACCAGCCGCGCCCGAAGACGGGGTAGTCACCGGACTGCATCCCCTGGCTGTACGCCTTCCAGGGGCGGTTCTGCAGCGTCACCTGGAACAGCCCGGAGGCCTCCAGCTGCCGCTTGATCTCGGCGAACTCCAGCGCCGTGGACGAGCCGTACCGGTCGGTCGTGTACCAGAGGGTGAGCGGCACCGGGTCGGTGATCCCGGCCTTGCGCAGGATGTTCCTGGCCTTGGGGACGCTGGGCGCGCCGAAGGTGTCGAAGAAGCTCACCGTGTGCCCGGCCACGCCCTTGGGCACCATCGAGTACAGCGGTTCGGCCGTGCCCTTGTAGACCTTGGCCACCAGCGCGTCCCGGTCGACGAGCTGGGCGACGGCTCTGCGTACGGCCGGATTGGCGGCGAGGGGGTCCTTCGGGTTGAAGACCAGGAAGCGGATCTCCGTGCCGACCGTCTCGACCAGCTGGAGCTGCTTGCCCGCGGCCTTCTCGTTCTGGACGTCCACGACCTCGTCGGCGGTCAGGCCCCGGTAGGTGACGTCGATCTGCTTCTTCTTGAGGGAGTCCACCATGGCGGCGGAGTCCTTGAAGTAGCGGATCGAGACGGCGTCGTTCTTGAGCTGCGCGAACCCGGCGTAGTGGGAGTTCTTCTTCAGCTCGGCCCGGTCGCCCGCCTTGTACGACTCCAGGGTGTACGGGCCGGAGCCGGTGAGCCCGCCGTCGTCCCGCAGCGCGTTCGCCGGGTAGGACTTGGGGTCCACGATGGACATGGCGGGCGCGCCGAGCACGAAGGGGAAGGTCGCGTCCGGCTTGTTCAGATGGAAGGTGACCGTCCGCTCGTCGTCGGCGGTGACCCGGTCCAGGCTGGTGAGCAGGCCCTTGGGGCCCGCCTTCACATTGATCTTCACAATGCGGTCGATGGAGTACTTCACGGCCGCGGCGTCGATCTTGTCGCCGTTGGAGAACGCCAGGCCCTTGCGGAGCGTGCACTGGTAGGTACGGCTGCCGGCGCCCTTGAACTGGCAGCTCTCCGCCGCGTCCGGCTGGGGCGCGTTGCTGCCGGTCGGGAAGGACAGCAACGTCTGGAAGACGTTACGGAACAGTTCCCAGGAGCCGTCCCAGGAAGCGGCCGGATCGAGGGTGCTCGGCTCGCTCACCGTGCCGACCTTGATCGTCTGCTCGGTCTCCGAACCGCTCCCCGAGAGCAGTCCACACCCGCTCAGCAGGGACATCGCCGATATGGACGCAAGGGCCGCGGTGGTGCGCAGGCATATGGTCCGGTTGAACACGTGCACGCTCCTCGTTCCGCCATGAGTCGGCAGACCATACCGCAGCGCCCCGCCCGGTCAACTGAATGACCAGACGGGGCACTTGGGGCATTGAGGGGCAAACCGGGCGACTACCCACCGGTACCAAGATCACCCTACGCGACGCACGCGCGCGTACGCGCGTCGGCGCACCCGCGCGTCAGTGCACGCCCGCGCCGAGGAACAGTCCCCCGTCGACCACCAGCGTCTGCCCGGTCACCCAGGCGGACTGCCCGGAGGTGAGGAACGCGACCGCTCCCCCGATGTCGGAGGGCACCCCGAGGCGCTTGAGGGGGTAGGCCGCGGCGGCCTCCTCCTCGCGGCCCTCGTAGAGCGCCTGGGCGAACTTGGTCTTGACCACCGCCGGGGCGATGGCGTTGACCCGCACGTCCGGCGCGAACTCGTGCGCCAGCTGGAGGGTCAGATTGACCATGGCCGCCTTGCTCATCCCGTACGCGCCGATGAAGGGCGAGGGGGCGAGGCCGGCGACGGACGCGATGTTCACGATCGCGCCGCCGTTCTCCTTCTGCCAGGCCTTCCAGGTCTGCTGGGCGAAGCCGAGCGCGGAGATCACGTTGGTCTCGTACACCTTGCGCGCCACGTTCAGGTCGAGCTCCGCCATCGGGGAGTAGACCGGGTTGGTGCCCGCGTTGTTGACCAGGAAGTCGACCCGGCCGAAGGCCTCCATGGCGCGCTCCACCGCGACGGCCTGATGGGCCTCGTCGTGGGCCTTGCCCGCGACGCCGATGACCCGGTCCGCGCCGAGCCGCTCGACGGCCTCCTTGAGGGCGTCCTCGCCCCGGCCGGTGATGCAGACGCGGTCGCCGCGCGCGACCAGCGCCTCGGCGACGCCGTAGCCGATACCCCGGCTGGCGCCGGTGACCAGGGCGACCCTGCCGGAGAGCTCCGGGAGCTGAATGTCCGTCATGATGTTTTCTCCCGGCTTCAGTTGAGGGGTCCGCCGGCCACGTACAGCACCTGGCCGGAGACGAAGCCCGCGTCGTCGCCGGTGAAGAAGGCGATGGCGTTGGCGATGTCCTCGGGCCTGCCGACGCGCTGCACCGGGATCTGGGTGGCGGCCGCGGCCTGGAAGTCCTCGAAGCCCATGCCGACCCGGGCGGCGGTCTGCGCGGTCATCTCGGTGACGATGAAGCCGGGGGCGACGGCGTTGGCGGTGACGCCGAACTTGCCGAGCTCCTTGGCGAGGGTCTTGGTGAAGCCCTGGAGGCCGGCCTTGACCGCGGAGTAGTTGGCCTGGCCGCGGTTGCCGAGCGCGGAGGACGAGGAGAGCGAGACGATACGGCCCCAGGCGGCGTCCACCATGTGCTTCTGGACGGCCTTGGCCATCAGGAACGCGCCCTTGAGGTGCACGTTCATCACGAGGTCCCAGTCGGACTCGCTCATCTTGAAGAGCAGGTTGTCCCGCAGGACGCCCGCGTTGTTGACGAGGATGGTGGGCGCCCCGAGCTCGGTGGCGACGCGCGCCACGGCGGCCTCCACCTGGGCGCTGTCGGAGACGTCGCAGCCGACGGCGATCGCCCGGCCGCCCGCCGCCGTGATCTTCTCGACGGTGTCCTTGCAGGCCGCTTCGTCGAGGTCGAGTACGGCGACCGCGCGGCCCTCGGCCGCGAGCCGGACGGCGGTGGCGGCGCCAATGCCCCGGGCCGCCCCGGTCACGATGGCTACCCGCTGCTCGGTGGTGGACATGCTGTTCTCCTCGCCCTGGGGATCCGCGGCTCCTCGTCCCTGAGCAACCGCTTAGTAGCTTCAGCAGACGAGACGCTAGAAGCCCGGGCACCCGGTGTCAACGGCCCACGGATCCCCTGGCGAAGGTCACACCCGCGCGGGCCGCCCGTCAGGGCCTGTCCGGCGGATCCGGTCGGCAAGCGGGGGTCTGGCATGCCCATCTGCGGCGAGAGCGCACCCCGGACCGAGGCCGACCGGATCCGCCGGACAGGCTCTAGCGGACCAGCAGGTCGAGCAACCGCTCGGTCTCGGCCGCCGGATCCGCGGTGAGCCCGGTGTGCACCGGCCCGGGCTGCACCACCGTCGAACGCGGCGCGATCAGCCACCGGAACCGGCGGCCGGCGTCGTCGCCCGCCGCCTGCCCGGCCGCCTCGCCGCCGCCGCAGACCCCCTCGACGGCCCGCAGCGCCGCCCGCACCCCGACGACGTCCGCGTGCGGGTCGAGCGCCTTCAGCTTGGCCTCGTCCAGATGCGTACGGGCCGCGACGAACGACTTGGCCCGGCAGTAGACCAGCACTCCGGCGTTGAAGCACTCCCCGCGCTCGACGCGCGGCACCACGCGCAGCAGCGCGTACTCGAAGACATCGCGGTCGCTCACTTGCCGTCCTTCTCGCCGGGCACTGCGGATTCCGCGGGCTCGCTGTCCTTGGTGGGGTGCGGCCAGGGCTTGAGGTGGTCGGTGAGCCAGCCGGGGGCCCGCGACGGAGCGGCCTTGGCCGGCGCGTCCAGCGTGATCCGCTCGTGGATGTCGGCGGCGCGGGCGAGCAGCGGCGCCACGTACGCCCGGCGCAGCGCGTCCGTCGTGTCGAATCCGGGCTCGTCCACCAGCCACTCGTCGGGCACCAGCGCGGTGACCTCGGTCAGCAGTTCCTCGGTCACCAGCGGCGCCAACTCGGCGGCGGCGGAGGCCACATCGGGCCCGAACGGGGCGAGGGCGTGGTCCGAGGCGTTGTAGGGCTTGGCGGCCGAGGCCTGCGCGCCCGGCCAGTTGTGGTGCCAGATCATCGTGGCGCCGTGGTCGATGAGCCAGAGATCGCCGTGCCAGACGAGCATGTTAGGATTCCGCCACGAACGGTCGACGTTGTTGATCAACGCGTCGAACCAGACGACCTTGCCCGCCTCGGCCGAGCTCACTTGGTAGGCGAGCGGGTCGAACCCGATCGACCCGGGCAAGTAGTCCATTCCGAGATTCAGCCCGCCGCTCGCCTTCAGCAGCTCCTGCACCTCCTGGTCCGGCTCCGAGAGCCCGATGACGGGGTCGAGCTGAATGGTGACCAGTTCGGGGACGCGCAGAGCGAGCCGTCTGGCGAGCTCCCCGCAGATCACCTCCGCCACCAGGGTCTTGCGGCCCTGCCCGGCGCCGGTGAACTTCATGACGTACGTACCGAGATCGTCGGCCTCGACGATCCCCGGGAGCGAGCCGCCCTCACGCAAAGGCGTGACATAGCGGGTCGCTGTCACTTCATTGAGCATCTGTCCAGGCTACTGGGACGGATGCGACTGTTCGATCACTCAGACCCCGAAGGGACGCTTCGCCATGCCCACCGAAGAGAACACCGCCCAGGCCCCGGCCACCGAGGACTTCCCCCTCCAGTTCGCGCGCACCAGGCGCTTCTCGCTCGGCGCGCCCCGGAGCCTCACCGTCTCCCCCGACGGCGACCGGGTGCTGTTCGTGCGCACCGCCGACGGGCGTTCCCCGCTCAGCTCGCTGTGGCTGTTCGAGAACGGCCAGGAGCGCGTCCTCGTCGACCCGCTCGCGCTCGGCGAGGAGGACGAGGTGCCGCAGGCGGAGCTGATCCGCCGCGAGCGGGCGCGCGAGACCAGCGGCGGCATCGTCGGGTACGCCACCGACGCGGCCGCCCGCACCGTCGTCTTCGCCCTGTCCGGCGCGCTGTGGCTGGCCGGGACGGACGGGAGCGCGCCGCGCCGGCTCCCGACGGCGGGCCCCGCCGTCGACCCGCGCCTCTCCCCCGACGGCACGCTCGTCTCGTACGTGACGGGGCGCGCCCTGCACGTCGTACGCGCCGACGGCACCGGCGACCGGCAACTGGCCGCGCCGGAGGGCCCGGAGGTGTCCTATGGGCTGTCCGACCACGTGTCGGCCGAGTCCATCGGCCGCGCGCGCAGCTCCTGGTGGTCCCCGGACGGCTCAGCGCTCCTGGTCGTCCGCGTGGACAACTCGCCGGTCCAGCGGTGGTACCTCAGCGACCCCTCGGACCCGGCGAAGGCCCCGCGCGCGCTGGCGTACCCGGCGGCGGGCACGCCCAACGCGGAGGTGTCGCTGGCCGTCGTCCGCGTCGACGGCGAACGGGTCCCGGTGCGGCTGCCCCGGTCGGCGGACCCGGAGTCGCACCCGGCCGGCGTCTGGACCGACCCGGCCTTCGAGTACCTGGTGGAGGGCGGCTGGGACGGGGCGGGCGCGTACGCGACGGTCCAGACCCGGGACCAGCGCACCGCGTACCGCCTCGCCATCGACCCGGCGAGCGGCGCGACCGAGGTGACGTATCGTCACCATGACGACCATTGGCTGGAGTTCACGCCGGGAGCGACGGCGCTCGCCCGTTCCGGGGCCGCCCTCGGGGAGGGGCTTCCCGCCGGTCTGGAAGTGCGCGCGATACTCGGCTCGGCCGGTGACACGGTCTACTTCACGGCGAGCGATGAGCCCACCGAGACCCATGTCTGGGCGTACGCGCCCGAGTCCGGCTTCGCCCGTGTCACCGAGGAGCCCGGGGTGCACACGGCGACCCTCGGCGGCGACACGCTCGTCCTCGAAAGCCGCACCCTGCACCAGCACACCGTCACGGTCCTGTGCCACGGCAAGCCGGCGGGCCGGATCGGCGTGCTGACCGAGCGGCCGGTGGTGACGCCCGGACCGGTGTTCCTGTCGCTGGGCGAGCGCGGGCTGCGCACCGCGCTCTATCTGCCCTCCTGGCACCGCGAGGGCGCGGCCGGGCTGCCGGTCGTCGTCCACTCGTACGGCGGCCCCGGCACCCAGACCGTCGTACGGGCCAACGGCTGGCACCACGCGGTGAACCAGTGGTTCGCCGAGCAGGGGTTCGCGGTCCTGTCCGTCGACGGGCGCGGCACTCCGGGGCGCGGCGAGGCATGGCGCACGTCCATCCACGGCGACCAGCTCACCCCGGTCCTGGAGGACCAGGCCGACGCGGTGCGGGCGGCCGCCGAGCGGTACCCCGACCTGGACTTGGGCCGGGTGGGCATCCGGGGCTGGTCGTTCGGCGGGTATCTGGCGGCGGCAGCCGTGCTGCACCGGCCCGATGTGTTCCACGCGGCCGTGGCGGGCGCGGCCCCGACCGATCTCACGCTCTACGACACCCACTGGAAGGAGCGGTATCTCGGCCACCCGGACGTGCAGCCGGAGAACTACGAGCGCTGTTCGCTGGTCGCGCACGCCCACAAGCTGACCCGGCCGCTGATGCTCGTCCAGGGGATGGCGGACGACAATGTGGTGCCCGCACACATGCTGCGGTTCTCACAGGCGCTGGTCGCGGCGGGCAAGCTGCACAGCGTGGTTCCGCTGGTGGGCGAGAGCCACTTGGTCACCAAGGAAGGTGTGGCCGACACCCTGCTGTGGCTCAATCTCGACTTCCTGAAGAAATCCTTGAATGTCTGAACAAGCGGCAGCGCCCGGCCGTATCCCTTCACGCAGCCCCGTGTAGCAAGGTGAAGGGAAAGCCAGTATGAGCACCCAAGCTCTTCCGTCCGGGCCGGGCCCGGCCCGCCGTACCGTCGTCGCGGCGGTCGGCGGCGTCGGGCTCGCGGCCACGCTCGCCGCCTGCGGCGACTCGGACAAGTCCGGCGACGCCGCCAAGTCCTCCGGTGACGGGGGTACGGGAGGAACGGGCGGCAGCGCCGGAGGGGGCGACGCCGGGTCGGCCGGCGGCGGGGTGCTGGCGAAGACCGCCGACATCCCGAAGGGCGGCGGCAAGGTCTTCCCCGACCAGGGCGTGGTGGTGACCCAGCCGACGGCGGGCACCTTCAAGGCGTTCTCGGCCACCTGCACCCACCAGGGCTGCACGGTGAAGGACGTCGTCGGCGGCACCATCAACTGTCCTTGCCACGGCAGCAAGTTCGACCCGGCGACCGGCAGCGTCATGGGCGGCCCGGCGCCGCGGCCGCTCCCCGCGAAGGCGATCAAGGTGGAGGGGGACTCGATCAAGCTGGCGTGACAGGCGGCCGTTCAGGCGGTCACGCCCGTACGACCCGACGCGGCCGTTTCCAGCAGGCCACGATGGTGTCGGTGGTCGCGATGGTGGCGACCAGGGCCAGCGTGTTGCGGATCATCGCGGGGGTGTACTCGGCGGGCACCCCCGCGATGGCATCCGCGGGCACCACGGCGGTGTAGCCGAGGTTGACGGCGTCGAACACGGCGTTCGGAATGGCCACGTTCGCCGAGACACCGCTGACGATCAGGGTGCGGCAGCCGAGGTTGCGCAGCAGCGGGTCGACGTCCGTCCCCGCGATCGGCGATAGGCCGTGCAGCCTGCGGACCACGAGGTCCTCGTCCGCCACGTCGATGCCCTCGGCGATCCGTACCGCCGTGGTGCCGGAGTACTGCTGTACGGGCAGGCGTTCGGCGGCCCGGAAGAGTCGGGCGTTGCGGTTCGCGCCGCGCCCGTCCGGCCGCCGCTCGGCCACCGCGTGCAGGACCTGGACGCCGGTCTCATGCGCGGCGGCGACGAGCCGGGCGACGTTGTGAAGGGCGCCCGACGACCGCGCCGCCTTGGCGAGTTCGGGCAGCGCGCTGTCGGGCCCGACGACTCCCTGCTGGCACTCCACGGTCATCAGCACCGTGGAGGCGGGGTCCAGTTGCTCGGCCAGTTGTTCGTTCGTCGCCATGGCGCGGGAGGCTAATGGGCATTGCGCGAGGGGGGAAGGGCGCGCCATGATTTCTGACACCCAGTCAGTTCACCGGTGTCAGTTCACGGGTGCCGGCTCGTGGAGTCAGCTCGTGGAATCAGCTCGCGGGAGGAACCGCCGATGACCGCAACCCAGCGCCGGGGCCGCCGGATCATGATGACGGACGCCGAACGGGACGCGTTCCTCGCGGAACAGCGCACCTGCCGGGTCGCCACGGTCGCCCCCGACGGCCACCCGCACGTCGGCGCGCTCTGGTACGTCTGGGACGGGAGCGCGCTGTGGCTGTACTCGATCACCCGCAGCCTGCGCTGGTCGCAGCTGCTCAAGGACCCCAGGATCGCGGTGGTGGTGGACGCGGGAGAGTCGTACGGGGAGCTGCGCGGCGTAGAGCTGCGGGGCACCGCGGTCCCGGTCGGCGAGACACCCCGCACGGGCGAGCCGTGCGCCGAACTGGACGGCCCGGAGCGGCAGTTCGCGAGCAAGAACTTCGGCCTGAAGGAGATGATCCACGACGGCCGCCACGGGTGGCTGCGCCTGACACCGGAGACGATCGTGTCGTGGGACTTCAGAAAGATGAACAACCTCAGCGACAAATCCAGCCCCTCCGGCGTTTGAGGAGCGGGGGCCCGGGAGCAGAGCCCCCGGCAACGGCGCCCAACCCCCACCAGGCCGCCCGCCCAGGGATTTCGGGAAGGGGCGGGGCGGGGAACAAGCCCGCCGCGGGCGCCCCCACCCGCACCCCACCCCCGCCCACCCCCCTCACCCAGCCAAACCAACCCCCGCCGAAACCAACGCCTCCACCGCCGCCCGGATGGATGGCCGCCGGTCCGCATCCGCCCGCCACACCGCGTACACATGCCGCCGCATCGCATCCCGCACCGGCACCACCCGTACCCCCTCGGGCACCGGCCCCCGCCCGAGCCGGGGCGCGACGCACACGCCCAACCCGGCCTCCACGAGGGCGAGCTGCGTGGCATGCTCACGCGCCACGTGCCCGATGCGCGGCTCGACCCCCTTGCCCCGCAGCGTGAACATCAGCCACTCGTTGCAGAACTCGCCCTCGGGCCAGGTGACCCACTCGTCCGAGGCGAACTCCTCCAGGTCCACGGCCTCGCGCCCGGCGAGCCGGTGCCCCACCGGCATCGCCACATCCGCCAGGTCGTCGAGGAGCGACCGCTTCGCCAGCCCGTCGGGCAGCGGCAGCGGTTTGTTGTACCAGTCGAGGACGACCGCCAGGTCGAGGTCGCCGAGCAGCACGCCCCGCACCGAGTCCTCCGCCTCCAACTCGTCGGAGCGGACGGCCAGTTGGGGGTGGTCGGTGCGCAGTGCGGCGAGCGCCGCCGGGAACAGGCCGCGCGCGGCGGTGGCGAAGCCCGCGATCCGCAGCTCGCCCACGACCCGGCCGCGCTGGGCCTCCAGATCGGCCTGGGCGACCTGGACCTGGGAGAGGATCCGCGCGGCGTGCTCGGCGAGCAGCCGGCCCGCGTCGGTGAGCCGCACGCCGCGCCCGTTCTTGGCGAGCAGCGGCTGCCCGGCCTCCCGTTCCAGCTTCGCGAGCTGCTGGGACACGGCCGAGGTCGTGACGTGCAGATTGTCGGCGGCGCCGCCCACCGAGCCGTGGCGGGCCACCGCGTCGAGGGTCCGCAGGCGCTCCAAGTTCAACATGTAAGCGATGCTAACCGAACTACTCCACCTTTTCTCGCTTGTGCTACGAGGTTGAACAAGCGAGGCTTGCCGCCATGAGCACCGTCACCCCGCCCCGGTCCCTGTCGAGACCCTCCTCGTTCCTCTCCACCCACCGCCCGGCCCTCGACTGGCGGGTCCGGTTCGCGGCGCTCTCGCTGGTCTGGGGGTTCAGCTTTCTCCTGATCAAGGTGGGCACGGACGGCTACGCCCCGTTCCAGGTCACCTTCGGGCGGCTCTTCTTCGGTACGGCGGTGCTCGCCGTCGCGATGGCCGTCAAGCGGGAGCGGCTGCCGCGCGGCGCCCGCACCTGGCTCCATCTGGCGGTGGCCGCACTGCTCCTGAACGCGCTGCCGTTCTCGCTCTTCGCCTACTCCGAGCTGACGATCCCCTCGACCCTCGCCGGGATCTGCAACGCGACCTCGCCGCTGTGGGGCATGGCGCTTTCGCTGGTGGCGCTCTCCGAGGACCGGCCGACCCGGCGCCGCGTGGCGGGCCTCGGCCTCGGCTTCCTCGGGGTGCTCACGGTCCTGGGCGCCTGGCAGGGCTTCCACGGCCTGGATCTGACGGGCACCGCGATGGCCCTGCTCGCCTCGCTCTGCTACCCGGTCGGCTGGATCTACGTCCGCCGTACGCTCGCGGGCAGCGGCCACTCGAACCTGTCGCTGATCGGCTCCCAGCTGGGCCTGGCGACCGTTCAACTCACCCTGGTCACCCCTGTGTTCGCAGGCTTCCCGACCTCGTTCCCGGTCGTCCCGCTGCTCGCCGTCGCCGCGCTCGGCGCCCTCGGCACCGGCTTCGCGGTGCTCGTCCAGTACGGCCTGGTCAACGAGGTGGGCCCGACGACCGCGCAGATGGTCACGTACTTCATCCCGGTCATCGCCACCGCCGCCGGGGTGCTGGTCCTCGGCGAGAGCCTGAGCTGGAACACCCCGGTCGGCGCGGCGATCGTCCTCGCGGGCGCGGCCCTGACACAGAGCCGCCCGAGGGCGTCCCGGCAGCCCACCCCGGCGCCCGCCGACCAGCCGTAGCGCCCAGCCCGAGCTCCCGGCCGTACCGCTAGTCGTACCGCCGTCCCGGCGCCGGCACCGTGGCCGCCGCCACCGCGTCGGCGGCGGGGCCGATGTCGGCCGGGGCGAGCGTGGAGACGGTGAGGCGGATGCCCGGCGGAGCCGCCATCCGGAAGCGCGCGCCCGGCGCCACCGCCCATCCGGCATGCAGCAGCCGCGCGACCGCCGCCGTCTCGTCGGGCACCGCCACCCACACGCTGAACCCGCTCCGGCCGTGCGCCGCGACGCCCCGCGAGCGCAGTGCGCGCACCAGGGTGTCGCGGCGCTCCCCGTAGGAGCGGGCCACGGCCGCCGGGTCGAGGACGTCCGAGGTCCACAGGTGCACGACGGTCCGCTGGAGCAGCCGGCTGACCCAGCCGGGGCCGAGCCGCTGGCGCCCGCGCACCCGGTCGAGGGTCACCGCGTCCCCGGTGAGCATGGCGAGCCGCAGGTCGGGGCCGTACGCCTTGGCCACCGACCGTACGAACGCCCAGTGTTCGGTGGTCCGTGAGAGCGGGGAGAGCGGGACATCCACCATGCCGTGGCCGTGGTCGTCCTCGATCAGCAGGACCGAGGGATGCGCGGACAGCACCTCGCGCAGCGCGCGGGCGCGAGGCGCGCTCACGGCCGCGCCGGTCGGGTTCTGCGCGCGGCAGGTGACGACCAGCGCCCTGGCGCCCGCGGCGAGCGCGCTCTCGACCGCCCCGGGCAGCGGCCCCTCGTCGTCGAGCGCCACCGGCACCGGCCGCAGCCCGAGCGCCGGGACGAGGTCGAGCAGCGCGCCCCAGCCCGGGTCCTCGATGGCGACGGCGTCGCCGGGCCGCAGATGCGCGGCGAGCACCCGCTCGATCGCGTCGAGCGAGCCGGAGAGGACACCGACCGGGCCCGGCGGCACCCCGTCGGCGTCCAGGGCCGCGCGGGCCAGCCGCGCCAGCTCCGGGTCCACCGGTTCCTGCCCGTAGAGCGTGGGCCGCCCGGCGTGGTCGCGGGCGGCGGCCGCGAGCGCGTCGCCGAGCGGCGGCAGCAGGGCGGGGTCGGGGTTGCCGTCGGAGATGTCGCGCACGCCGACGGGCACGTCGATGCGCTGGGCGTCGCGGGCGGTGCTGGCGGGGCGCGGGCGGACCCGGCTGCCCCTGCGGCCGCCGGTCTCGATGACGCCCCGGTCCCGCAGGATCCGGTAGGCGGCCGCGACCGTATTGGGATTCACTCCGAGCTCGGTCGCCAACTCCCGCAGCGGCGGCAGAAGTTGCCCCGGCTCCAGCTCCCCGGCGCCCACCGCGCGCTCCACGTCGGCGGCGATCTCCGATGCGCGGCGCCCCACAATCCGATACTCTCCTAGCACAAACATGACTATGCACTAGTGCAATGGAGAACGCAAATGTCCGACACCGCCGCCTACGAGCCCACCGAGCGCACTGTGCCGACCCGCTCGCGCGAGCGGGCGTCGTACGCCCGCGAGCTGGTGCACGGGATACTGGACGAGGGATACGTCTGCCACCTCGGCTTCGTCCGCGACGGCGCCCCGGTCGTGCTGCCGACGCTGTACGGCCGGATCGGCGAGCGGCTGTACGTGCACGGCTCGACGGGTTCGCGGCCGCTGCGCATGACCGGCAAGGCAGACCCGGGGCTCGCGGTCTGCCTCACCGTCACACACGTCGACGGCCTGGTGCTGGCCCGCTCGGCCTTCCACCACTCGATCAACTACCGCTCGGTCGTGGTGCACGGCATCGCGTACGAGGTCACCGACCCCGAGGAGCGGCGCACCGCCCTGGACGCGATGGTCGACCAGGTGGTGCCCGGCCGTTCCTGCGACTCGCGGCAGGCCAACGCCAAGGAACTCGCCGCGACCGCGGTGATCCGGCTCGATCTCGACGAGGTGTCGGCGAAGGTGCGCACCGGCGGCCCCAACGACGAGCCCGAGGACAGCGCCCTGCCGCACTGGACCGGCGTGCTCCCGGTCATCCGGGGGTACGGGACGCCGGTCCCGGCCGACGACCTGGACCCGTCGGTGCGGCTGCCGGAGTACCTCGCGGCGCTGTGAGCGGCGGCGCGGCGCACCTGGAACGCCGGACGGGCGCGGGGAGATCCAGCCCGTCCGGCGTTTGAGGACGAGTCAGGCCGAAGGCCGACGATCAGGGGGTGACCACCGCGCCCCGGGCCCGCGCGGCGAGCCGCGCCTCGGCCCCGGCAAGCCCGACCACCGCGACCAGCAGCAACGACGTCCCCGCGACCGTGGCCGCGCTCAGCCGCTCACCCAGTACCGCCACCGCGAGCAGCGCCGCGCTCACCGGCTCCAGGAGCATGATCACGGAGACGGTGGTGGACCGGACGACGGCCGCGCCCGCGAAGTAGAGCGCGTACGCCAGCGCCGTGGGCACCGCGGCCACGTACAGCAGCAGCACGCCTACCCGCACCGGCTCGACGGTGTGCGGCACCATTCCCTCCGCGCCCGCCAGCGGCAGCAGCAGGACCGAGGCCACGGCGAACGCCCAGGCCGTGGTGGTGGAGGGGTCGGCGGCCGCGCCGTCCCGGCCGAGCCGGCGGGTGAGCAGCGTGATCCCCGCGTACCCGGCCGCCGAAAGCAGCGCGAGCAGCACCCCGGCGGGGCGGACGGCGCCGCCGCCGTTGCCGAGGACCAGGACCGCGAGCCCGGCGAGCGCCCCGGTCACGGCGGTCAGCCCGGCGCCGCCGATCCGCTCGCCCATGGTGAGCCGGGCGCCGATGGCGATGAGCACGGGGCCCGCGCCGAGGGTGACCACGGTCGCCACGGCAAGGCCGGTGGAGGCGACGGCGGCGAAGTAGGCGCTCTGGAAGACCGCGAGGCCCACGCCGTTGCCGAGGATCCGCGGCAGCCGCGCGGCGAGCGGCTCGGCGGGCCTGGGCACCGGGCGCCGCCGCAGTGCACGTACGCCGAGCAGCAGGACGAGCCCGCCGACGCACCGCCAGAAGGAGAGGGCGAGCGGGCCGAGGTCGCTGGCGTCGAAGACCAGCGCGGCCGCGCCGCCCGCGGTGCCCCAGGCGACACCGGCGAAGACGAGATAGAGCAGGCCGCGCCCGACGGGCAGGCCGGAGGAAGAGGAAGCGTTCGACACGTACGTACTCCGAAGAGGAAGACGGGAAAGGTCGCATGCCTGGAGTACGCGGGCAGCGACGAGCCGCTCGGGGACTGCCCGAGCCCGGTCTTCGTCTGGGGTGCGGCCGCCCGCGTTACGCGGCGGGAGGCGGCAGAACGGTCGAATGCATGATCGTCACCCTACGGGGCGGCCCGGCCGGCCGACAACCCGCCCTCGGGCGCGGGCGTCTCCTGCGTGGACGCCTCCTGCACAGGCGTCTCCTGAACGGGCGTCTCCTGGACCGGCAGCGGATGCCCTTCCCCGCCCGCCACGGGCCCGGAGGGTTCCTTCGGCGCCGAGGACTGCGCGATGAAGGCGCCGACCAGGACCACCGCGCCACCCGCGATCTGCGGCGCGGAGAGGTGCTCGCCGAGCAGCACCCAGGCCAGGACGGTCGCGATGACCGCCTCCAGACAGGCGACCACACCGGCCACCTGCGGCGACAGCTTGCGCACCGAGATCACCCCGGTGACGTACGCGATCACGGTCGCGATCAGCACGATCCAGCCGAGCAGCAGGGCCGCGGGCACATCCGTGCCGTTCATGTCGGCGCTGCCGCCGAGCACCGACCAGTCCATCCCCCAGGGGCGGGCGACGAGCGTGAGCAGGACGGAGCCGATGAGCAGGCCGTACGCGATGACGCCGATGGGGTCGGGTGCGTCGTCGGCGTTGCCGCCCTGGTCGGACAGGACGAAGTAGCCGACCTGGCAGCAGGCGGCGCCGAGGGCGAGCACCAGACCGACGAGGTCGAAGCTCAGCCCCGACCAGATCTCGACGACGGAGGCGAGGCCGCCGACGGCGAGCGCCACGCCGATGGCCGCCGCCCGGGTCACGGGCCTGCGCTGGACGAACCTGACCCAGCCGAGGACGAGCGCGGGCGCCAGATATTCGACGAGCAGGGCGACGCCGACGGGGATACGGGATATCGCCGCGAAGTAGCAGGCCTGGACACCGGCGACGGCGAGCAGGCCGAACCCGGCGAGCAGCGCGGGCCGGCGCACCAGCAGGCTCCGGTGGCGCCAGGCGACGGGCAGCATGACGAGCGCGGCGCCCGTCACCCGCAGCCACACCACGTGCAGCGGGTCAAGGCCCGCCTCGATCAGCGGCTTGGCCGCGACACCCGATCCACCGAATGAGAACGCCGAGGCCAGGGCCAGTCCCAGGCCGACGTTTCTCCCCTGAGACGCCTGCATCGGCACATCATGACAGGAGAAGTCAGGACCGTCACCCCTGTGACACCTGTCGAGACGGCGGGGCCTCGACGAGCCGCGCCGCGAGCTCCCCGGCGTCGACCCCGGCGTGGTCGAGGACCTCCACGGCCCGGCACTCCGGATCGGCCGCGAGCGCCGCCAGGAGGTCGGTGCCACCCACCCGTATATCGCCGCGGTCACCGGACCGGGCCAGGGCGCCCTCCATCGCGGTGACCGCGGCGGGCGACCAGCCGGGCTGGGCGAGCAGCGGCAGCGCCCCCGAGTCCTCCACCGACCCCTGCCAGCGCAGCCCGTACCCGATGGACCGCTGGACGAGATAGCCGAGCACCCGCGCCACCTGCGGCGCGCCGTCGAAGGCGGCCCGCACCTCCGGGTCCGTCTCCATCAGCGAGTGCAGCAGATGGGCGGTGTCGATCTGCCGGTCGCCGTCGCGCAGCGCCCTCCTGCGGGCGCCCGCGACCACCGAAGCCATCTCGTCGGTGAGCCGGGCTTCGAAGTCGGGGGCGGCGGGGGCCGGAGCCGGGGCGGCCGGAACCTGCGGAATCGGGAGGTGCACTCTCCTACCCCATCAGGCACGCGGCCCGGAGACATCCCCGCCGGGAAGCATTCCGCATCCGACGTTGGGTGGGCACGGATGACCGAGTTCTCCTCCTTGTGGATGAGATTTGCGGTTTACGCCTCAGGGGCGCACACCGCACGGCCGCACGCCCCCGCGCAACCACACCGCCGCCGGACACGTCCCCTCCCGTACGACACAGGCGCACCGGCAACCGCGGGAGGTGGCCCGATGTGCTGGATGGTCGCTCTGCTCGCCGAGGACGGGCTGCAGTACGTGTACCGCGTGTACGCCCCGGGGGACGCCCTGCGCGGCGATCCGTTCGGGCCGCCTTCCACTGCCACGACGAGTCCTCGCGCCCGCGCGCGTCCGACCTCTTCGACTCGGCGCGGATACGGGCGTTACCGGTGAGCGACGCAAGGATCTGACGGTTCATCAGTATTGAATGTTCACGGCACCCCGGCTACGTTCCGCGACACGTTCCCGACGCGCGTTCCGATGCGCGTTCCTGATTCGCGTTCCCAAGTCGCGTTCCCGAGTCGCGTTCCTTGGGTGAAGGGGTGGTCGCATGGCCGAGGTCAGCGCGGAGGCGCGCCTGGAGGCTCCGGCGGAGAAGGTCTGGGCCCAGCTGACGGACTTCACCGCGTACGGCGAGTGGAACGCCACCCACACCGGTTTTCCGCACGGCGGCCCCGAGAAGCTGGAGCTCGGCGCCACCTACGCCGAGAACATGAAGCTCATGGGCTTCCCCGCCGAAGTCATCTGGACCGTGGACGAGTTCGAGGCGGGCCGGCTCCTCGGCATCAAGGGCAACGGCCCGATGGGGGTGAGCGTCGGCAACCGCTACACGCTCACGCCCGACGGGGACGCGACGGTGGTCCGCGTCGAGGGCGAGTTCACCGGCGCCGCCGTCTCCCTGATGGCGGGCAAGCTCAAGGACTCGGCGACGGCCGCGCTGAACGAGTCGCTGCGCAGGCTCGGCGGACTGGTGGCCTGACCGGCCGGGGCTTCCCCCACCACCCGCGCGCACGGGAAAGCCCCGCGACCGGTGGTCGCGGGGCTCTCGGTGGCCGACGGGGTCAGTCCTCGTCGGCCAGGATCAGATACAGCTTCTTACGGGAGTCGTTGATGACCCCGAGCGCCTTCTGGCGCTGTTCGGCGGTACCGGTCTTCCAGACCTGGCCGAACGCCTCCATCAGACCGAACCCGGCCTGGCGGATCTCGTTCATGCTCTCCCAGTCGACCCCGCGCCCGGCCTCTTCCCACGGGGCCTCGGCCCCGGATCCGGCTTCGGTGCGGCCGGCGTCGGTGAGCGTGAACAGCTTCTTGCCGCCCTCGCTCTCACTGGTGATCAGACCCTCGTCCTCCATCATCTGGAGGGTCGGGTAGACCGAGCCGGGGCTGGGCTTCCACGCCCCGCCGCTGCGCTCGACGATCTCCTGGATCATCTCGTAACCGTGCATCGGCCGGTCCTTCAGCAGGGCCAGGATCGACGCGCGGACATCCCCGCGCCGCGCCCTGCCCCGCGGACCGCCCCGGCCGCCGCGACCGGGCCCGAACGGTCCGCCGCCGAAGCCGGGACCGAAGGGCCCGAAGGCGGCACGCCGCCCCTCGAAGTCACCCCGACCGCGATGGCCGGGTCCGTGCTGTCCGTGCCCATGTCCATGTGAACGCATCGCTACGCTCCTTCCATCGTTGATCTGTCGCGATGCCTCAAAGATATATCGGGACTGTTCGGTTAGCAACCCTCGCCCTTCTTCCGAATGCCGGATGGACGGGGCCGGAGGCGGCCGACCGGTCCACCGAAGGGGCCAATGAACCCGGATTGGCCTTGGCCCGTGGCCTGCCGCGGCCCGTACCGTCACGCCCATGCAGATGCGAATCGTCGACGCCTTCACCGACCGCCCGTTCGCCGGAAACCCGGCCGGAGTCCTGCTCCTCGACGCGTTCCCGGAGGATGCCTGGCTGCAGGACGTCGCCCGGGAGATCAACCTCTCCGAGACCGCCTTCGCGCACCCGCTGCCGCCCGGCGGCGAGGCCGACTGGGCGCTGCGGTGGTTCACCCCGGCCACCGAGGTGAGCATGTGCGGGCATGCCACTCTGGCCACCGCCCATGTGCTGCACACGACGGGCGCCGCGACCGGCACGGTCAGGTTCGCGGCCCAGTGCGGCATCCTCTCGGCGACCGCGCACGAGGACGGGTCGATCACGCTCGACTTCCCCACCTCGCCGCTGACCCCGGTGGAGATCCCGGACGGCATCCCCGAGGCGCTCGGGGCGCGGCCCCTGTCCGTCCACGACACCTCCGAGTTCGTCGGAGACCTGGTCGTCGAGCTGGCGGACGAGCGGACCGTGCGGACCCTGACGCCCGACTTCAAGGCGCTGGCCGCGCACTCCAGGCGCGGCGTCATCGCCACGGCCGCGGCCGAGGACCCCTCCCTGGGCTACGACTTCGTCTCACGGGGCTTCTTCCCGGGCGTCGGCATCGACGAGGACCCGGTGACGGGCAGCGCCCACACCGCGCTCGCGCCGTTCTGGTCGGCGCGCCTGGGCCGCACCGAGCTGACCGGCCTCCAGGCCTCCGCCCGGACCGGCCTGGTCCACACGTCGCTGCGGGGCGAGCGCACCCTGCTGACCGGTTCGGCGGTCACCGTCATCGAGGGCGAGTTGCTGACGGCGCCGTAGACATAGCCGTCACGAACTGCGGGGACGCGTAAGGGGCGTACGCAATAGCCGTACGCCCCTTACACCTTCATCTACGCGCGCGTGCGCAGCAGCGGAAGTCACACCGTCGGCAGCCAGCTCACCTTCCCCGCGAGCAGCGCGTACCCGACGAACGCCCCGATGTCGAGCAGGGAATGGGCCACGACCAGCGGCCCGACCCGCTGCCAGCGGCGGTAGAGCAGGACGAACACGACGCCCATCGCCATGTTGCCGAGGAAGCCGCCGATGCCCTGGTAGAGGTGGTACGAGCCGCGCAGGACCGAGCTCGCCGCCAGTGCCGCAAGCGGGGTCCACCCCAACTGGCCGAGCCGGCGCAGCAGATACCCGACGACGATCACTTCCTCCAGCACGGCGTTCTGCACCGCAGACAGGACGAGCACCGGGTACTTCCACCAGACGTCCGGCAGCGACTCGGGGACGACCGTCAGATTGCCCCCGACCGCCCGCGCCACCAGATAGAACCCGAGCCCCGCGCTGCCGATCCCAGCCGCGATCAGCGCCCCTCTGCCGAGGTCCGGCCAGGGCCGCCTGCGGTCGAAGCCGATCACCCGCAGACCGCCCGCCCCCTCCCGCAGCAGCAGGTGCGCGACGAGCGCCACGGGTACCAGCGCACTCGCGATGCCGAAGAGCTGCCAGGCGAGATCCAGCCAGGGCCGCCCAGGGGCGTACGAGGTGTTGAGTTTCGCCGCCTGATCCTTGAGGCCGCCCGGCTTGGTGAGCGATCCGACAAAGCTGATCAGCGCAGAAACACCGCTCGCGCCGAGCGAGAGGGCCAGCACGAGCACCGTCTCGGACCGCAAGATCCGCGGCGACACCCCCTGTTCGGGAAGAGAATCAGCCACACGCCCCGCCTCCACCTGCACACCTGCCTCCAGTTGACCGAACCCGTCCCATGCCCCCCACTGCCCCGCTAGGGTCTCGAATGAAAGTACGAAGATCGCGCGCGACAGGCCGGGGGGCGAGCGCCATTTCGATGGTGCGGTCCCTCTTTTCCTTGTTCAGGATTCAAGGAGGGCACCACCGCCATGGGACGTCACAGCTTGCCCGACGAGTACGCGAACGAGGGAACCCGGGGCCGTCCGGCCACCGGCCGCCGCCGTACGGTCGTCGTCGCCACCCTGCTCGTGCTCGTCGTGGCGGGCGGCGCGGCGGTCGCCGCCGGCAGCGGACTGCTCTCCTTCGGCGACTCGTGCCGGGACTCCGCGGTGCGGCTGGATCTCGTCGCCTCCCCCGATGTCGCCCCGGCCGTCCGGTCCGTCGCCGAGCGGGCGCGCGCCGGCAGGGTCACCTCCGACGGCTCCTGCATCGACGTCCGGGTCACCGCCCGCGAGTCGTACAAGGTGGCCGACGCGCTCGGGGCGGGCCGCGACCCCGACTTCGCGGTGTGGATACCGGACTCGGCGCTGTGGGTGGACCGCGCCAAGGAGGGCGGCGAGAGCGTCCCGGTCGCCACGGCGGGCCACGTCGCCGCATCCCCGGTCACGCTCGCGCTGGTGGCGCCCGCCGCCAAGTCCCTGGGCTGGCCGTCCAGGACGTACACCTGGGCCGAACTCGCCGCAGCCGCCACCCGCTCGGACGCGCTGCGCCTGGGCGCGGCCGACCCGGCCCGCTCGGCCGTCGGCCTCCTCGCGCTGAGCAGCATCGGGCGCTCCACGGCCCGCCAGGGCGCGGACGGCGACACCAGCGCGGCGGCCGTGGCCAAGTCGCTCTCGCAGCGCACCTCCGACACCGACGCCCAGGTCGTCGACACGCTCGCCCGGGACGGCTCGGGCACCGAGAGCGGCAACCCGCGCCGCAACCAGGCCGTCGTCCTCTCCGAGCAGGCAGCGTACGCGTACAGCACCGGCCGGGGCGCGGGACAGGGGCTCGGCCTCTTCTACCCGAAGGACGGGGCGCCGCTGCTCGACTACCCGTACACGATCGTCCGCGAGAACCGGCTGAGCACCGACCGCAGCCGGGCCGCGATGCGGTTCCTGACGCTGCTCGGCGAGCCGGAGTCCCGGCGGACCCTCACGAAGAGCGGCTTCCGCACACCGGGCGAGGCGGTGGACGAGGCGGCCGTGAAGAAGGCGGGCGGGGCCGCGCCGCAGCCCTACGCCACATCCACCGCCGAGGCCCCGTCCGCCAAGGAGCTCCAGGAAGCCCTCGGGATGTGGACGATCACTGTGCAGAGCGCCCGGCTCACCACCGTCGTGGACGCCTCGGGGTCGATGGCCGCGCCCGTGCCCGGCGCGGGCGGCCGGTCGCGGATGGACGTCACCAAGGCCTCACTGCTCCAGGCGCTGGCGCAGTTCACGCCCGAGGACGAGATCGGCCTGTGGGACTTCGCCACCCGCCTCGACGGCTCGCGCGACTACCGCGAGCTGGTACCGACCGCCCGCCTCGGCGACCCGGTCAAGGGCGGGCGCACCCAGCGCGACCGGCTGGCCGCCGCCTTCGGCGCGCTCCAGCCGGTGCCGGACGGGGCGACCGGTCTGTACGACACGACGCTCGCCGCGTACAAGCAGGCCGCCGCGGGCTACCGGCCGGGGAGGTTCAACGCGCTGGTGATCCTCACGGACGGCGCCAACGAGGACCCCGGCAGCATCTCGCGCGGCGAGCTCGTCACCCGGCTCCAGAAGCTCTCCGACCCGGCGAAGCCCGTGCCGATGATCGCCATCGCGGTCGGCCCGGACGCGGACGGGGAGGCGGTCAAGGAGATCGCCCGGGCCACCGGCGGCGCGGGGTACCAGGTCACCGACCCGGCCGAGATCCAGGCGGTGATCCTGAAGGCCATCATGACGGTGGGTCAGGGCGGCCGGGCGAGCTGAGGAGCCCGCCCGCGCCCCCTCACCCGCCCCTCACCCCCGGCGCCGGGAAACCCACCGGCCAGGTGTGGACCGGCTCGCCGCCGTGCATCAGGTCGCGGTAGCGCCGGGTGGTGGCCGCCAGCGCCGCCTCGCGGGTCAGACCCGCGTCGAGGGCGCGGTGGTACGTGTCGACCTGCCAGGACGCCCCGTTGACGCGGCGCCGGCAGCGCTCCTCGATGACGCCGAGGTAGTGGTCCCGGTCGGCCTGCTCCACCCCCCACGCGTCGAGCCCGGCGTGGGCCAGCGGCAGCAGCTCGTCCCGGACCAGCTTGACGGCCGGTACCCGCGCGACGCCGCCCGCCCTGCGCGGTACCGGCCACAGCAGTTCGGCGTCAATGCCCTGGCGGCACGCCGTCTCGAAGTTGGCGGCCGCCACCGCGAACGGCATCCGGGTCCACACCGGCCTGCTGTCCTCGGCGAGGGAGCGCACCAGCCCGTAGTAGAAGGCCGCGTTGGCGATGACGTCGGTGATGGTGGGCCCGGCCGGGAGCACCCGGTTCTCCACCCGCAGATGCGGCACTCCGTGCGCGATCCCGTACACCGGGCGGTTCCAGCGGTAGATCGTCCCGTTGTGCAGGACGAGTTCCTGGAGCGTGGGCACCCCGCCGGCGGACAGCACCCGCAGCGGCTCCTCCTCGTCGCAGATGGGCAGCAGCGGCGGGAAGTAGCGCAGGTTCTCCTCGAACAGCTCGTACGCGGAGGTCACCCAGCGCTCGCCGAACCAGGTGCGCGGGCGCACGCCCTGGGCGCGCAGTTCCGGCGGCCGGGTGTCGGTGGCCTGCTCGAACAGCGGCGGCCGCGACTCGCGCCACAGCTCCCGGCCGAACAGGAAGGGCGCGTTGGCCCCCACCGCGATCTGCACGGCGGCGACGGCCTGCGCCGCGTTCCACACCGCCGCGAACCGCGCCGGGGTGACCTGGAGGTGCAGCTGTACGGAGGTACAGGCGGCTTCCGGGGTGATGGAGCCGGAGGTGCAGACGAGGCGTTCGACGCCCTCGATGTCGAGGGTGAAATCCTCGCCGCGGGCCGCCACGATCTGATCGTTGAGCAGCACATAGCGATCGGAATTCGAAAGGTTCGCTGATACGAGGTCCTGCTGGCTGATCGTCGGGAGAATTCCGATCATCAGGATCCCGGCACCGACCTCGCCTGCTTTTCGCTCGGCGTACCCGAGGCCGGTCCGCAGCTCCTCGGAGAGCTGATCGAAAACCCGGCCGCCGAGCCGGTGCGGGGCGATATTCACTTCGAGATTGAACATCCCGAGTTCGGTCTGGAAATCCTTGCTCGCAATCCTCTCAAGAACCTCCGCGTTCATCATGCGCGGCATACCGTCGGGCCCCACGAGATTCAGCTCGATCTCCACGCCCATCAGATTCCTCGGACGATCGAACCTCCGTTCGGTCAGGAGCCGCCCCAGCCCCTCCAGGCACTGCTGGAGCTTCTGCCGGTACGCGTGCCGATCGGACAGGTCGAACTCGCCCGCCACGACCTTCTCACCCATCGGGGCGTCCCTCCTCGAATGGGCAGCCGGCCCGGCCGGCCGCGTGCGTCACGGTCGATAATGCCCAGGCTGGCTGATCCATAACGCCCCATGGAAGGGGGTCTGCCGGTAAGCTGGTACGAACCGTCCCCGGGCACATGCATTCGGCATACAGCAACCTGCACATACCATCACTTCGGGAATCGTGATAAACACCGACGGGTTTCGGCCTACCGCCGCCGCAGGACCTTTCCAGGCCAGTCCGGTACCCCGTTCCTCGAATCGGGATGAATGCCGCATCACAAGGACCGGAATGCGACTTGCCCGCAATACGGGCGACAGCTAGATGAAACACGCCCTGAACACGTGTCGTATAAACTTCGGGAGCGAGGCAGAGAGTTGGCGCCCCGGCCAATGTCCCCCGGCCCCCCTCTGACCCGTATCACCGCAGACAGCGCCGTCCGCACCGCCCACGCACCAACGTGTCTCCGAAGTGAGAGGCGACCCACCATGCCGCTGCATGTTCCCCCGGCCCCCGCGCCCGCCCTGCGCAGCGTCCTCGCGGCACTCGGTTCCCCCACCGCCGTCCGCGCGGCGCGCACCCCCGCCCTGCGATCCGCCCAAGGTCCGCTGACCCCCGAACTCCCGCTCCCCGTCCATGTGCTGGACCGGATCACCCCGAGCGCCCGCGCCCCGCGCAGCCGCCTGGCCGGCTGGCGCTTCCTGATCAGCGACGGAGAGCGCGCGGTCGCGGCCGCGGACACCATGCTCACCCCGGACGGCTGGGCCTTCTCGCACTTCTTCGAGGGCCCCTACATCGCCTCGACCCAGCACGCCCTGCGCCAGGCGGAGGCGCTGACCATGGACTTCGAGCCCCGGCTGCTCTCGGTGCCGGAGCTGTACATGCTCACCCTGTGGCTGCGGCGCGACAGAACGTCCGACCCCGCCTCCGGCGATCTGGACCCGGCCGACCTGCTGGTGCCGCTGGCGCCCGCCCCGCCCGGCATCTGCGCCCACCGCCCGCACCAGGTCTCCGAGCTGCTGCCGGTGATCACCCTGCGGCTCACCCCCGCGCCGCTGCTGAGCCAGCCGGTCTGACGCGCCGCCCGCCTGCCGGCAGGTACGCGCCCACAGCGCTCCGGAGCCCTCTTCGGCCCGGGGCGCTGTGCCGTGCGCCCGTGCGCGTCCTCCGTACGGGCTAGCCCGTAACGGTCACCACGAACCACCCGAAGAGGCTGGGCAGTTGAGTTGAACCGGCCGCACGAGTGATGCGTCAATATGCAGTAGGAAGTGGTGCCGCGAAATCCCTGCGGATTGACGCCCGTAGGGCAACACTGGGAGCGGACCGACCGACTTAGCAACGGGGGGCGGCCATGAACACCGCATCGAGCCGCAGGAAACTCACTACTACGACGCAGCGAAAGAACGCATCCATGTGCCAGCACCAGCCAGCCTGCCCGACAGCCGACTCCGCCGACCGGGAGGCCGCGCAGCTCGTGGCGCACCACCCGGAACAGGGCTGGAGCCTGCTGTGCAACGGCGTCCTGATCTTCGAGGACACCGGGGAGCTGCTGCCGGACGGGCGGATCATCGCCCCGCACCGGGCGCTGACAGCCGGACAGGTGGCGAAGGCCGCCTAGCGCGGCACCGCCGGCACGGACACGCACATCGCACAGCCGCACAGCCGCACAGCACGACACGAAAAGAAGGGGCCGGCCCGGGGAGAAACACCCCCGCACCGGCCCCGACGTATGTCAGCCGTAGACGGCTCTACATCAGTTGTCGTACTCGTCCAGCGGCGGGCAGGAGCAGACCAGGTTGCGGTCGCCGAAGGCACCGTCGATGCGGCGCACCGGCGGCCAGTACTTGTCGGCGGCCGAGACCCCGGCCGGGAAGACGGCCTCCTCGCGGCTGTACGCGTGGTTCCACTCGCCGCCGAGCGCCGCCGCGGTGTGCGGGGCGTTGGCGAGCGGGTTGTCGTCGGCGGGCCACTCGCCCGAGGCGACCTTCTCGATCTCGGCGCGGATCGCGATCATCGTCTCGCAGAACCGGTCGATCTCGTTCAGGTCCTCGCTCTCGGTCGGCTCGATCATCAGCGTGCCGGCCACCGGGAACGACATCGTCGGCGCGTGGAAGCCGTAGTCGATCAGACGCTTGGCGATGTCGTCGACGCTGACGCCGGTCGACTTCGACAGCGGCCGAAGGTCCACGATGCACTCGTGCGCCACCAGGCCGTTGGGGCCGGTGTAGAGCACCGGGTAGTGCGGCTCCAGGCGCTTGGCGATGTAGTTGGCCGCGAGCACCGCGACCTGCGTCGCGCGCTTGAGGCCCTCGCCACCCATCAGACGCACGTACGCCCACGAGATCGGCAGGATGCCCGCCGAGCCCCACGGGGCGGCCGAGATCGGGCCGACGCCCGTCTCGGGACCGGCCGTCGGCTGGAGCGGGTGGTTCGGCAGGTACGGCGCGAGGTGCGCGCGCACACCGACCGGGCCGACGCCGGGGCCGCCGCCGCCGTGCGGGATGCAGAACGTCTTGTGCAGGTTCAGGTGCGAGACGTCGCCGCCGAACTTGCCCGGCTTGGCGAGGCCCACCAGGGCGTTGAGGTTGGCGCCGTCGACGTAGACCTGGCCGCCCGCGTCGTGCACCTCGCCGCAGATGTCCGCGACGTGCTCCTCGAACACACCGTGCGTGGACGGGTAGGTGATCATGAGCACCGAGAGCTCGTCGCGGTACTGCTCGATCTTGGCGCGCAGGTCGGCGATGTCGACCTCGCCGTCGTCGGCGGTCTTCACCACGACGACCTTCATACCGGCCATCACGGCGCTGGCTGCGTTGGTGCCGTGCGCGGAGGACGGGATGAGGCAGACCGTGCGCTGCTCGTCGCCGTTGGCCCGGTGGTAGGCGCGGACCGCGAGCAGCCCCGCGAGCTCGCCCTGCGAACCGGCGTTGGGCTGGATCGACACCGCGTCGTACCCGGTCACCTCGGCGAGTCGCTCCTCCAGCTCGTGGATGAGCGTGAGGTAGCCCCCGGCCTGCTCGGCCGGCGCGAAGGGGTGCATCTGGCCGAACTCGGGCCAGGTGACCGGCTCCATCTCGGTGGTCGCGTTCAGCTTCATGGTGCAGGAGCCGAGCGGGATCATGCCGCGGTCCAGCGCGTAGTCGCGGTCGGCGAGCTTGCGCAGGTAGCGCAGCATCGCGGTCTCGGAGCGGTGCTGGTGGAAGACCGGGTGGGTCAGGACGTCGTCGGTGCGCAGCAGCGCGCCCGGCAGCGTGTCCGCGGCCGCGGTGTCCAGCGCCTCGATGTCGCCCTCGGCGCCGAAGGCGGCCCAGACGGCGGCGATGCGGTCGCGGTCGGTGGTCTCGTCGCAGGCGATCGAGACGGTGTCGGCGTCGACCAGGTACAGGTTGACCCCGCCGTCACGGGCGGCGGCGACGGCGTCGGCGGCCTTGCCGGGGACCTTGACGGTCAGCGTGTCGAAGTACGAGCCGTGCACGACCTCCACACCGGCGGCGCGCAGCCCCTCGGCGAGGATCACCGCGTACCGGTGGGTGCGGCGGGCGATCTGCCGCAGGCCGTCCGGGCCGTGGTAGACCGCGTACATGCCCGCCATGACGGCGAGCAGGACCTGCGCCGTACAGATGTTGCTGGTGGCCTTCTCGCGGCGGATGTGCTGCTCGCGGGTCTGCAGCGCCAGGCGGTACGCCCGGTTGCCGTCCGCGTCGACGGAGACGCCGACCAGGCGGCCGGGCAGGCTGCGGGCGAACTTCTCCTGGACCGCCATGTAGCCGGCGTGCGGGCCGCCGAAGCCCATCGGGACGCCGAAGCGCTGGGTGGTGCCCACCGCGATGTCCGCGCCGAGCTCGCCGGGCGAGGTCAGCAGGGTCAGGGCGAGCAGGTCGGCGGCGACGGTGACGATCGCGCCCAGCTCGTGGGCCTCGTCGATGACCGGCTTGAGGTCGCGGACCTGGCCGGAGGCGCCCGGGTACTGGAGCAGCACACCGAAGACACCGCGCTCGGCCACCTCGGCCGGGATGCCGTGGCTCAGGTCGGCGACGACGACCTCGACACCGGTCGGCTCGGCGCGCGTCTCTATGACGGCGACGGTCTGCGGCAGCGTGTCCGCGTCGACGAGGAAGACCCCGCCCTTGACCTTGCCGACCCGGCGCGAGAGCGCGAGCGCCTCGGCGGCCGCGGTGCCCTCGTCGAGCAGCGAGGCGCCGGAGGTGGGCAGCCCGGTGAGGTCGGCGACGACGGTCTGGAAGTTGAGCAGCGCCTCCAGACGGCCCTGCGAGATCTCCGGCTGGTACGGCGTGTACGCGGTGTACCAGGCCGGGTTCTCCATGACGTTGCGCAGGATCACCGGTGGGGTGAACGTGCCGTAGTAGCCCAGGCCGATCATCGGGGCCAGGACCTTGTTGCGGTCGGCGAGGGTGCGCAGCTCGGCCAGGACCTCGGCCTCGGTGCGGGCGCCGGGCAGACCCAGCGCCTCGGCGCTCTTGATCACGTCCGGCACGGCCGCGGCGGTCAGCTCGTCGAGCGAGCCGTAGCCGACCTGCGCGAGCATCTTCGCCTGGGCCTCGGCGTCGGGCCCGATGTGACGCTGCTCGAAGGGAATGCCACGCTCTAGCTCGGTGAGCGGCATGCGGTTGGCGGTCATTACGGAGGCCTCCTGGTCTGCACGACCTGCGAGGGGCACCACGGCGCGGGTGCCCGGACGGCCTCCCCCTCTGTCATCTCAACCTGAGAGTTTCACCGGGGCGCGTGGGGGCGTCCCGGCTTTCACCGTCGGTGAGGAAGGGGCGCGCGCACGGGCGTATGCCCGCACGTCCCCCGTCCTGCTTTCCAGAGTGACCTCGTCCGCGCGGTACGTGGGCCTGAGAGATTCCGGGGAGGATTTGCTCCTTCGGCGCCTCCGGACTTCTTTCCGGAGGACTCTCCCGCGCGGGGTCAGCAGCCATCGCCAGGGTACCAGCGCGTTCAGGCCCTGATCCTTCGAGTGGCCGATGCCCGCGATGTGCACTTTCGTAGTGCTTACGAGCAGCTGCGACCAGTTGGAGGGACCGTGCAGACCGATATCGATCCGCGCAGCCTGATCGGCCGCAAGGCGTTCGACCGCAACGGCAACAAGATCGGCACGGTGGACGAGGTCTACCTCGATGACGCCACCGGAGTGCCCGAGTGGGCCGCCGTACGCACCGGCCTGTTCAGCCGGGACGCCTTCGTCCCGCTGGAGCCCAGCACCCTCGTCGGCGAGGCGCTGCACATCCCCTACGACCGGGCGCTGATCAAGGACGCTCCCGACTTCGGAGTCGGCCGCCACCTCTCCCCCGAACAGGAGCTGCAGCTCTACCACCACTACGGTCTGGACATCGCCGCCCCCGATCCGCTCCCCGGCCCCGACCGGGACTTCGGACGGCTCGCGGGCGAGGAGGACGACACCTGACCCTCCACGTCACCCGCCTCCCCGGCCCCGGCCTCCGTCTCCGTCTCCGTCTCCCCGGGCCCGGCCACCAGCGGCAGCGGCTCGGACGGCTCCAGGTCGGGGTCGTCCACCCGGAACGTCCGCACCCGTCCGGGCGCGGACGCCGTGGGCGTCTCGAACCGGACGGTCACCCGCCCCACCCCGCTGCCCTGCACCCAGCCGGGGCCGAACTCGCGGTGGCACACATCGTGCCCGGCCACCCAGCGCCGCTCGGCCGGATCCGCCGCGGCCGCCTGCTCGGGGGCGGCGGCCGGAGCCGACTCCTCCTCGGCGGCCTCCTCCCCTGCCTCCCGCTCACCGGCCGCCTGGGCGAAGAGGTCCTCCTGCGTGAAGTCCGCGAGGCCGCTGACCCCGACCCCGAGGAGGCGCACGCCACCCGTCGTGTCCACGGAGTCGAGCAGACGGCCGGCCGCCTCGCGCACCACCGCGGGGTCGTCCGTGGGCCCCCTGAGCGTCTCCGACCGGGTCAGCGTCGAGAAGTCGTACCTGCGGACCTTCAGGACGATCGTGCGGCCCGAGTGCCCGGACGCCCGCAGTCGCTGCACACACCGGTCGGCGAGCCGCCCCACCTCGTTCATCACCCGCACCCGGTCGTGCAGATCCACGTCGAAGGTGTCCTCGACCGACACCGATTTGGTGTCCCGCTCGGCCACCACCGGCCGGTCGTCGAGCCCGAGCGCCATCCGGTGCAGCGACGCCCCGTGCGCCTTGCCGAGCAGCCGTACGAGCTCGTCCTCGCCCGCCTCGGCCAGATCCGCGACCGTGGTCATCCCGGCCCTGCGCAGATGCTCCCCGGTCGCGGGCCCCACACCCGGCAGCGTCCTGACCGTCATCGGGGCGAGCAGCGCCCGCTCGGTGCCGGGCTCTATGAGCACCAGCCCGTCGGGCTTGGCCTCCTCCGAGGCGATCTTCGCCAGCATCTTGGACCCGGCGAGCCCCACCGACCCCGTCAGACCCGTCGCTGCCCGGATGTCCTCCCGCAGCCGCTGACCGGCCTCACGGGCCGACTGGGCGTCCCACGCGACTCCCCCGGCCTCCAGGTCCACGAAGGCCTCGTCGAGGCTCAGGGGCTCCACCAGAGGCGACAGCCGCCCCAGCAACTCCATCACCTGTTCGCTGATCGAGCGGTAGAAGCCGAAGCGCGGCACCAGATACGCGCCATTGGGACACAGCCGTCTCGCCTGAGCCATCGGCATCGCGGAACGCGCACCGAAGCGCCGTGCCTCGTACGACGCGGTGGCCACCACACCGCGCGGTCCGAGGCCGCCCACGATCACGGGTTTTCCGCGCAGGCTGGGCTTCGACGCCTGCTCTGCGGCGGCGAAGAAGGCATCCATGTCCAGATGCAGAATGGTCGGCGCGGCTCTCACACCACCGATGCTGCCTCACGCCACTGACAATCGGCCCCGCGGCAGCCCCGCGGCCCCTCAGACCGCGCGGTTGCGGCGCCGGGCGAGCTCGTCGGCGGGGTTCTGCCCGACCAGCGTCTCGCCGGTGTCGACCCGCTCTCCGTGCAGCTGGGACAGGGCCGCCTCGACGTCGTGCCACACCACGCCGACCGCGATGCCGAAGACACCCTGGCCGCCCTTGAGCAGGTCCACGACCTCGTCGGGCGATGAGCACTCGTAGACGGTGGCCCCGTCGCTCATCAGCGTCATCCGCTCCAGATCGCGGAAGCCGCGCTCGCGCAGGTGCTGGACGGCGGTGCGGATGTTCTGGAGGGCGACCCCGGTGTCCAGGAAACGCTTGACGATCTTGAGGACGACGACGTCCTTGAAGCTGTAGAGCCGCTGGGTGCCCGATCCGTACGCCGGACGCACACTGGGCTCGACCAGGCCGGTGCGCGCCCAGTAGTCGAGCTGCCGGTAGGTGATCCCCGCCGCCGCGCACGCCGTCGGCCCCCGGTATCCGACGGTGTCGGTGCCGGCGTCCTCCACCGCACTGTGAGGGGGGTACCCACCGCTAGAGCTCGGCCGAGAGCCTGGGGGCGGGTACGGCCCGCTCTCCCCCGGACGTCCGGGGGCCTCCCCTGCCGTACTGTCGCCGCTGCTTCCCACGCCGACCCTCCGTCCTAGAACTGCCCTCACGACGGTAGGCAGTCACTCGGGGTGCGTCAACGATCGCCACACTCGGCACGCCGAGTGATAATCACCCTGAGAGTGGTTTCGCGTACCCCTCTTCGGGGAAAGGCTACTCGAATGCGCCGGAGCCGCCCCGGTGCTCGGGGCCCCCGGCGCAGCGGCTCACTGACTGTTGGTGCCGAAGTCCTCGGGCGAGATCTGGTCGAGGAACTCGCGGAACTTCTCCACCTCGTCCTCCTGCTCGTCCGGGATCGCGATCCCCGCGTCGTCGAGCACCCCGTCGCTGCCGTAGATCGGCGTTCCGGTGCGCAGCGCCAGCGCTATGGCGTCGGACGGACGCGCGCTCACCTCGACACCACTGGCGAAGACCAGCTCCGCGTAGAAGACACCCTCCCGCAGGTCCGTGATGCGGACCTCGGTCAGCTCCTGGCCCACGGCCTCCAGCACGTCCTTGAAAAGGTCGTGCGTCAGCGGCCGCGCCGGAGCCATCCCCTGCTGGGCGAAGGCGATCGCGGTCGCCTCCCCTGGACCGATCCAGATGGGGAGGTACCGATCGCCTCCCACTTCACGCAGGAGCACGATCGGTTGGTTGGAGGGCATTTCCACCCGGACACCCACGACGTCGAGCTCGTTCACACAGCAACCCTAGGACGTGCCCGGCAGGTTTGGGTAGTCGGGGACCCCCTGGCTCAGTGCAGCCGGACCCCGAGAGCGGTCTGGACCAGGGCGGCGTGGAGCCGCACGGACAGCGCCGCCAGCTCCCTGACGGTCGCCTCCGCATGCGCCCTGGTCTGCGGGTTGCGGTGCAGCCGCAGGGGTGCGACCACCTGTTCGATCAGACCGGCCTCGCGGTCGGCCGCCGCCTTCATGGCGCGAAGATGCCGCGGTTCCAGACCGAATCGGCCCAGGTCCGCCACGAGACGCGCCACGTTCACCGACTCCGCGTCGTAGCCGCCCTCGGGGCCGGCCTTGAGCAGCCCGTAGGACTCCCAATCGGTCAGCTCCGCCTCGGTGACCTCGGCGCCCACCAACAGCTCCGTACGCCCCACACGGGACGCCGTGCGGCGCTCCGGGTCCCCCTCGGCCCCGCCGTCCGGGAGATCGCCCGCGCCGCCCGGAGCGGGCAGCACGGGCTGCTCCCCCCGGCTCAGCGCGTCGAGGTGCTCACGGATGACCTTCAGCGGCAGATAGTGGTCCCGCTGCATCCGCAGCACCTGGGCGAGCCGCTCCACGTCCTCGGGGCTGAACTTGCGGTACCCCGACGGCGTACGCCGGGGCTCCACCAGGCCTTCGGACTCCAGGAAGCGGATCTTGGAGATGGTGACTTCGGGGAACTCCTCGCGCAGCTGGTTCAGCACGGTGCCGATGCTCATCAGCCGGTCGCCAGCGGTGGCGGTGCCGTTTCCGGCACCGCCCCTCGGTGTGTGCAGCATGGGCCTTCCCTGGATGGTTCTTCCCCTGAGGGGCCCCCGAACGGAATCTGGAGAGGTCAGACGCCGCGCTGGCTCGCGTAGAACACCAGCCGGTACTTCCCGATCTGCACCTCGTCGCCGTTGGACAGGTCGATCGAGTCGATCCGCTCCCGGTTCACATACGTACCGTTGAGACTGCCGACGTCCGAGACGGTGAAACGGCCGTCCGCGCCCCGACGGAACTCCACATGGCGGCGCGACACGGTCACGTCGTCGAGGAAGATGTCGCTCTGCGGATGCCGGCCCGCCGTGGTCAGCTCGCCGTCCAGCAGGAAGCGGCTGCCCGAGTTCGGCCCGCGGCGCACCACCAGGAGGGCGGAGCCCAGCGGCAGCGCGTCGACGGCGGCCTGCGCCTCCGGCGACAGCGACGGCAGCGCCGTCTGGCCCGTCACCTCGGAGTCGTACGCCTCCAGGCCGGAGATCGAGATCGTCGACGTGGTCTCCGCGGCACGCTCGGGAACCGCGCCCGGGCGCAGCGGCGCGCCACAGTTGGAGCAGAAACGGCTCGCCGCCGCATTGCTGTGCCCGCACCTCGTACACACCGGCATGGACGGATCCTCCTGCCCGGGCTGGACCGCGTGGGCGCTGGTCGCATACGGATCGCGCGCAAACCCTCCACCCGTACTTGATGGTTCCCCGAAACCTATGCGGCCGGGACCGGCAGGGTCAACAGAAGACGCGCCCGGACCGCCCGGAATGTCACCACCGGGGCGGCCCACCTCATCGCGGAACAGCGGGCGCTCGCCGCCCTGCTCCTCCGCCTGTCCACGGCCTCGGGCACGATGCCGGGCGGAGCCGTTGGCACCGTCCTCACGTGCGCTCTTGCCGAACAACTTCGCAAACAACTTCACGGGCGATTCCCCTTGACCGAAACAGACCCGCCCGTGGGGCAGGACGAACCCAGAATCAACACACCGGCCGACCCGGACATCCTCACAACGTCCGTATCCGCCAAACAGTTTCCACCACGCACCACGAGTTGGGTGCGCCGACCCCCCGCAAGCTCATGCCCTTGTGCGGTCGCTCGCATGCGGCCCCGCGTCACCGCGAGGACGACCGAGCGTAGTCAGGCCGCTTCGCAGGTCGCAAGGCATCCACGACGATCTTCCCGGAACGGACCACTGTGGCCGTGGCCTGCTCCTTCTCCAGAGTCTGCACCACGCCGCCGGGGATGTTGAGCGCGGGTTCGAGATCCTGTGGCTTTCCGATCACCTTGAAGACATAGGGAGCGGTGACCTTCCGGCCGTCGACCTCGATGCCCCCGTCTGCGTCCGAGAAGTACGTGTTGGCGACCACCCGGACGTCGTTGACCTGGATCGCCTCCGCGCCCGCGGCACGAAGCTCCTGGATGGTGTCCAGCAGTTTGTCCGCCTCGACCGCCTTCTTGGAGTCGGTGATGGTCAGCGTGATACCGGGGCCCTGCGCCGCGACCGTACCGGCCAGGATCCCCAGCTGACGCTCCTTCTCCAGGGTCTGCTTACGCGCCTCCGCCGCCTGGTTCGAGCTCGTCTCCAGCTCGGTGCGCTGGCCTTCCAGCCGCTGCTTCTCGTCCTCAAGACGCTTGGTACGGGAGTCCAGCTCGTCCAGGATGCGCACCAGGTCCTCCTGGCGGGCCCCCCGCAGCGCGCTGTTGTCGCTGGTGGAGCGGACCTGGATGGCCAGTCCCAGGCCGAGCACGAACAGCAGCAGGGCGACGATCAGTTGGGCCCGGGTCACCCGCGGCGGCCACAGCCCCGCGGCCAGCCGCTGGCGGCCCGTCTGCTGCGGCCCCGACGGCTCCTGGGGCGCGGGGGCGGGCATCTCGGGCGCCGGGGGCGTCGCGGGCGCCTTCGGCGTGTCGGCCCGAGGGGGCTCCGGCACGGAAGGAGTGCCTCCGGCGGCGGGTCCCGGGGTGCGCTCCGGGCCCTGCTCTGGGGTGTCTTCGCTGCTCATCGGCCTCACGCCCGGAAGACGTGCCGGCGGATGGCCGCGGCGTTGGAGAAGATCCGGATGCCGAGCACGACGACCACACCGGTCGACAGCTGCGCGCCCACGCCCAGCTTGTCACCGAGGAACACGATCAGCGCAGCCACGACGACGTTCGACAGGAAGGACACCACGAAGACCTTGTCGACGAAGATGCCGTCGAGCATGGCCCGCAGACCGCCGAAGACCGCGTCCAGCGCGGCGACGACGGCGATGGGCAGATACGGCTCGACCACCGCAGGCACCTCGGGCCGGACCAAAAGTCCGACCACGACTCCCACGACGAGGCCAAGTACGGCGATCACGATGTGCCTTTCCCTGTGGCGGCCGCGCCCCTGCCGGCGCCCGTGGCCTGCGGCTGTGCTGTGCGTACGATCAGGCTCGGCGCGGCCGGCAGGCGCACCTCGCCCTGGTCCGAAATGCTGGTACGGATGCCGTAGTTCTCCTGGAGCACATGGAGATACTGACCGTCGGCGCTGTCCTGGAAGGCGGTGCTGAGCTTCTTCCCGTCCCCCACCGCGAGCACCGTGTACGGCGGCACCAGCGGCCTGTTGTCGACCAGTATGGCGTCGCCGGCCGCCCTGATCGCCGAAAGAGCGGTCAGCCGCTGCCCATTGATGGCCACGGCCTCGGCGCCGGACTGCCAGAGCCCGTTGACGATGCGCTGCATGTCGCGGTCGCGGACCCGGCCGGTGTCCGAGAAGCTGCTGTTCTCGCGCGGACCGCCGCCCCCGCCCGACTCGGTGCTCTTGGCGTCGTCGACGACCAGCTTCACACCGGGGCCGTACACCTCGGTCGCTCCCGACAGCAGCGCGACCAGTTCACCCTGGTCACCGCCGTGCTTCTCCAGCGCCCTGCGCTGGCGGTCACCGACCTCGTCGCGCAGCGAGTCGACCTCTTTCTGGAGGTCGTCCGCCGCCTTGGTCTCCGCCTCCACACGCCCGATCAGCTCCTGGCGCTCCTTGGCGACCACCGGTGCCGTTATCCGCGCCTGCGCGGCGCCGATCGTCACCACCACGGCGGCGAGCACCAGACCGGCGGCCAGCCCGAGCTTCGCGCGCAGGGTGCGGGGCATGCCCTCCTGGCCCTCGGCCTTGCGCCGGGCCGTCGCCTCCGCGTACCCGTCGTCGAGCGCGTGGTCCATCACATTGGTCAGCAGCGACATGGACGCGTCGGGGCGGGACGGCGGAGAAGGTGTGCTCCGAACGGGGGGCTGCTGCGACATGCCGCACATCGTCGCACGTCGGCGCCCCTGCCGCCGAATGGCCCCACCGGTGCGCCGGGCGGCGTCCCACGACCCCGCCCGGCGCCCCCGGGACCTCAGTGACCTGCGCTGTCCACGATCACGGACCACTCGTCGAGCAGCGCCTGCGCGGAGGCGTCGTCGGGCCCCTCGGCCCACAGATGGGTGACCGCCTCGGCCGGGTCGGGCAGCACCATCACCCAGCGGCCGTCGGCCTCGACGACCCGTACACCGTCGGTCGTGTCCACCGACCGGTCCCCGGCCGCCTCGACCACCCGCCGCATGACCATGCCCTTGACCGCCCACGGCGTCGCCAGGTCCCGGCGCAGTACATGCGCACGCGGTATCCGCGAATCGATCTGGCTGAGCGTCAGCTGCGTCCGCGCCACCAGGCCGATCAGCCGTACGAAGGCGGCGGCGCCGTCGAAGACGCTGCTGAACTCGGGAATGATGAACCCGCCGCGTCCGTCGCCGCCGAAGATGGTCGACTCCTCACGGCCCACACGCGTGAGGTCGTCGGGCGACGTGGTCGTCCACTCCACCTGCGTACCGTGGTACGCGGCGACCTGCTCGGCGATACGGGTCGTGGTCACCGGCAGCGCCACCCGCCCGCTGCGCCGCTCGGCCGCCACGAGATCGAGCATCACCAGGAGCGCCCGGTCGTCCTCGACGATCCGCCCGCGCTCGTCGACCAGCGAGAGCTTCTCCCCGACCGGGTCGAACCGCACCCCGAACGCGGCCCGGGCCGAGGCCACGATCTCCCCGAGCCGCACCAGACCGGCCCGCCGCCCGTCCGCCGTCTCGGTCGGCCGCGACTCGTCGAGCCCCGGGTTGATGACGAGCGAGTCCACCTGGAGCCGACCGAGCAGACTGGGCAGGACCAGCCCCGCGCTGCCGTTGGACGCGTCGACCACGACCTTGAGTCCGGCCTCCGCGACACCCGTCGTATCGACCTTGCGCAGCAAGGAACCGGTGTACGAGTCGAAGACGCTGTTCGGGAACTGCAGGTCCCCGATCTCGCCGGGGAACGCCCGCCGGTACTCCTGACGTGCGTACACCCGGTCCAGCTTGCGCTGCCCGGCCTGCGAGAGGTCCGCGCCCCGCTCGTCGAAGAACATGATGTCCACGGAGTCCGGCACACCGAGCGAGGTCCGGATCATGATCCCGCCGGCACTGCCCCGCGCGGTCTGCTGTCTGGCCACCGGCAGCGGTACGTTCTCCAGGTCCCGGACGTCGATGGCACTGGCCTGGAGGGCCGAGATCACCGCCCGCTTCAGGGCGCGCGCGCCACGCGAGTGATCACGGGCCGTCGTGACGGTCGCACCCTTCTTCAGGGTCGTGGCGTAGGCACCGGCCAGCCGCACCGCCAGCTCCGGAGTGATCTCCACATTGAGGATGCCGGAGACACCGCGCGCCCCGAAGAGATGGGCCTGGCCGCGCGACTCCCAGATCACCGAGGTGTTGACGAACGCACCCGCCTCGATGGTCTTGAACGGATAGACCCGGACATTCCCCTGAATGATCGATTCCTCACCGACCAGGCACTCGTCCCCGATGACGGCGCCGTCCTCGATCCGGCACGACCGCATGATGTCGGTGTTCCGGCCGATCACGCAGCCGCGCAGATTGCTGTGCTGCCCGATGTAGACGTTGTCGTGGACGACGGCCTTGTGGAGGAAGGCCCCCGTCTTGACGACGACATTGGACCCGATGACCGTGTGCTCGCGGATCTCCACATCGGCTTCGACCTTGGCGTAGTCGCCGATGTACAGCGGGCCGCGCAGCACCGCGTCCGGATGGACCTCCGCGCCCTCGGCGACCCAGACGCCGGGCGAGATCTCGAAGCCGTCGATGTCGACGTCGACCTTGCCTTCGAGCACGTCGGCCTGCGCCTTCACATAGCTCTCGTGCGTGCCGACGTCCTCCCAGTAACCCTCCGCGACATAGCCGTAGATGGGCTTGCCCTCCTTCATCAGCTGAGGGAAGACATCACCGGACCAGTCGACGGACACATCGGCGTCGACGTAGTCGAAAACCTCCGGCTCCATCACATAGATTCCGGTGTTCACCGTGTCCGAGAAGACTTGGCCCCAGGTCGGCTTCTCCAGGAAGCGCTCGACCTTTCCCTCTTCGTCGACGATGGTGATGCCAAATTCCAGCGGGTTGGGCACCCGGGTCAGGCACACCGTGACCAGTGCGCCCTTCTCCTTGTGGAAGTTGATGAGATCCGTCAGATCGAAGTCGGTGAGGGCATCACCCGAGATGACGAGAAAGGCGTCGTCCTTCAGGGCCTCCTCGGCGTTCTTGACGCTGCCCGCGGTACCGAGGGGCTTCTCCTCGTTGGCATAGGTGAGCTCCATCCCGAGCTCCTCGCCGTCGCCGAAATAGTTCCTGACCAGCGAGGCCAGGAACTGCACGGTTACGACGGTCTCATTGAGCCCATGCCGCTTGAGCAACCGCAGCACATGCTCCATGATCGGCCGGTTTACCACCGGCAGGAGCGGCTTGGGCATGCTCGAGGTCATGGGGCGAAGGCGTGTTCCTTCGCCGCCAGCCATCACAACGGCCTTCATGTCGGAAGCGTCCTCCTTGACGAGATGACGGTCTAGCCGACTGCACCCGTCCGGGTGGGCCCCCTGGCCTCATGCGCGGATCCCTCTGCTCCGAAGGACCGCCGACGAGCTCAATCGGCCGCTGAGTCCGCCTTGACCAGTCGGCGGACCTGAACCACATACAGGATCCCTGCCCACCAATACAGACTTGTACCCCATCCAGCGAACGCCCATCCGAAAATCGCCGCCAGATCGGCGAGCCATCCGCTTCCGTCGCTCAGCAGAAGCAACGGGAAGGCGTACATGAGGTTGAACGTGGCCGCCTTACCCAGGAAGTTCACCTGCGGCGGCGGATAGCCGTGCCTGCGGAGGATTCCCACCATCACCAGAAGCATCAGCTCCCGGGCCAAAAGGGCAGCGGTCAGCCAAACCGGCAGGATCTCCCGCCAGGTGAGACCCACCAGCGTGGAAAGGATGTACAGCCGGTCGGCCGCCGGGTCAAGGAGCCGGCCGAGACTGCTGATCTGGTTCCAGCGCCGGGCGAGCTTCCCGTCCAGGTAGTCACTGACACCGCTCAGCAGCAGTACGAGCAATGCCCAGCCATCGCTCTTGGGCCCGCCGAACTCGGGTCGGAGGATCAGCCACAGGAACACGGGTACGCCGACGAGGCGCGCCATGCTGAGGATGTTGGGGATGGTGAGCACCCGGTCCGTCTGAACGCGAGTCTCCTGGACCTCCACCCGGGGGCCTCCTGTGAAAGTGCCAACGATGCCCCCTGACCTTACCGGCAGCGGACGGGCACGAGTGCACAGGGGTACGGGTCGGATAAGGCCCTGAACGCAAAAATGCCTCAACCCCCGGCCCAAAAGAGCACGGGGGTTGAGGCTAAAGATTGTTCGGCGGTGTCCTACTCTCCCACAGGGTCCCCCCTGCAGTACCATCGGCGCTGAAAGGCTTAGCTTCCGGGTTCGGAATGTAACCGGGC
>NZ_JBHWUR010000052.1:0-49887 GCF_042737755.1 Streptomyces sp. NPDC059994 | reverse complement strand
GCACGTGCCGGTGCCGGCGACCGTACGCTCACGCTCCCGCGATCGCTGCCCCGGCCTCCCGGCACACGGGGCAGCGGTCCTTCCCGTCCCGTGAACTCCGGATACACCGCACGCCGCCGAGCCCCGCCCCCGCGCTCGCCCTCCCGGCGATGCCGCAGACAGTCGGCCGGCACGGTCCCGGAAATCGCGATCGACCCGCCACTGAACGTGGCGACGAGCGTGCCCCAGTCCACGTCTGCCTCCCCACCAGTCCTGCGGCCGCGCTCAGCCCCCGACAGCCGCCTGGTACTGCTCCGCCGTGAGGAGGTCGTCCGTCGGCTCGTCCTGGGCCGGGGTCAGCTTGAAGAGCCAGACTCCGTACGGGTCGGTGTTGACCGTTTGCGGGGTGGCGACGGCGTCCGCGTTGGTGGCGACGATCTCGCCGGCGAGCGGCGCGTAGATGTCGTTCGCCGCCTTCACCGATTCCACCGTGCCGACGGCCTCCTTGCGGGAAACGGTCTTTCCGGCGTCGGGCAGTTCCAGGAACTCGATGTCGCCCAGGGCCTGCCGTGCGTAGTCGGTGAGGCCCACCGCGAGGACGCCGTCGCCCTCGTCTCGGACCCACTGGTGGAACAAGGTGTAGCGCAGGTCGGTGGGAATGTTCGACATGCTCGGGCTCCATTCGGCACACGCGGCACACTCGGCACACGTACGTACCGTCCACGGCGGACGATCACTAGAGCAGCTTGCCTGTCCGGCGGCCGTTGGGAGACGGTTTTTGGACACCGGGGAGATGTGAAGAAACACACCGTCACAGGTTGCGGGCGATCGTGCTGATGACCTCGTCCAGGGCGATCTCCTTGAGCCCCGTGCCCGCCACCGAGGGGACGAACAGGGTCTTGTCCCAGGTCTCCGCGATGTCGCGCCACGGCTTCTGCTCCGGCGCGAAGATCAGCAGTCGCTTGGCGGACTGGTCCATCACGGCGCCGTCCTGGCCCTCGCGGCCCCACTGGTCGTGGAGTTCGTCCAGGCTGCGCGGGTAGACGTCGACGTCCTCGGGGGAGGCGGACGCTCCGGCCCCGCGTCGGGGCGACCACCACGGCGGGCGGGCCGAGGGGGACTTGGCGGTGCGCCGGCGAGGGGTGTGTCTGCCCAGGGGGTGGGCCGGCGCGTCGGTGAAGAGGACGACGATGTGCCGCCGGTCGTCGCTCGACTCGTTCCTCGCCGACCAGGGCGACCGGACCGCGAGCGCGAGCGCCTCCAGGCCCGACTCGGGGACGTCGCCCCCACCGGTCGCCCTGAGCCCCGCGATGAACTCCGCGAACTCCGCGTCCTGTTCGGGCAGATCGAGGAACGAGGTGCGCTCGATGACGCGGTCGCGGTCCGCGCCGAAGTCGCGGAAGGCGATCACCCGTAACCGCATGCGGCCGATGTCCATCCCGCGCCGGGCCATCACGGCCTTCAGCCGCCCGTGGAAGGACAGCGCCCCTTCCTTCACCTGTTTCAGGACCGGGGACATGCTGCCCGTCACATCGATGCAGAGCACGATGTCCACAGCCCAGCCGTCTGTCGCCGGAGCGTCCGGCATCGCCCCACCCCCGCCGCCGAGTTGCCCGCGCCGTTGCGCGGACATCAGGCTGAAAGGGTGGGGGAGGCGGCGGCGTTTTGGGAAGGGTGTGTGCCCGACGCGGTTGCCCGACGGGGTGGTGTCCGGCACGGGACTCCGTGCCGGACACCACCCCATCACGCGCGCTGTGCTCAGCAGGCCCCCAGGTCCTGCCAGACACCCCACTCACCGGTGGTGCCGGGCTCCTCGCCCTGCGTCCACCACTTGGCCTTCCAGTGGTGGCCCTTGTGCGACACCTGCATACCGCCCGTGTAGACGGACGTGGCGTTCCACGGCGTGGCCGTGCACTGGTGGCCGTTTCCGCCGGTGATGGTCAGCGTGTACGTGGCCGAGTGAGCGGCGGAGGCGTTGGAGCCGGTCACGGTGAGGGTGTATGTGCCCGACACGGCCGCCGAGGTCGTCGACACCGTCAGCGTGGACGAGCCGCCCGCCGTCACCGAGGTGGGGCTCAGGGAGGCGGTGACCCCGGCCGGGGCGCCGCTGACGGTGAGGTTCACGGACTGCGCCTGGCCCGCCGTGACCGCCGTCTTGACCGTGGTGGTGGCCGAACTGCCCGCCGTCACCGAGCCGCTGGCGGGCGAGGCCGTCACCGAGAAGTCATGGGAAGGAGCAGTGGTACCCGAGGTGAAGGGCTCGAAGATGTGGCTGAAGTCCCAGGTGTTCTGCTGGATACCGGAGCAGTTGTCCGCGGCCGCGCCGCCGGGGCAGCCGCCGTTGTCGCGCTGGAGCGCCCAGAACGAGAGGGTGTTGATGCCCTTGGAGACCGCCCAGTTGTAGACCTGGGTGGCGTTGGCCGGGGTGAACGTCTCGGCGGGCCCGAAGTCGTCGACGCCCGGCATCTCGGTGACGCCGATCATGCCCCACAGCTGGGCCGAGGTCTTGCCGGGGTACAGCTGGGCGAGCTGGTTGTACAGCCCCTGGGCCGCCGTCTGGGTGTCGTTGGCCATGTTGTGGGAGGCGTTGTCGTAGTAGTCGAACGTCATGATGTTGGCGACGTCGACACGCGCCCCGTTGCTCACCGCGTTGCGGAGCACGGCGAGGCCGCTGGAGGCGAGACCCGAGGTGGTGGTGGGGAGGGTGTACGAGATCTCGACCTTGCGGCCGTTGGCCGTCGCCCAGTCCTGGACCTGCTTGATCGCCTTGTTGCGCCGGTCGATGCCGGCGCTGTTGTCCAGCGAGTCGACCTCGATGTCCATGTCGAGGCGGGAGAGGTCGTAGGTCGTGATGACCTTCTCGTACGCGGCGGCGATCTGGCCGACGTCGGTGCAGCTGTCGGCGATCTCGGTGCCGGTGGTGTCCGCGGTGTAGCCGCCGAAGGAGGGGATGACGTCCCCGCCGTTGGCCTGGATGGTCCTGATGTCGCTGCCGAAGGTGGACGAGGCGATCGGCATACCGCTGTTGCCGTTCCAGTACGGCGTGCAGGAGCCCTTGGACGCCGTCTGGATGAACGCCATCGTCAGGTGCTTCGCGCCGGACTGGGCAGCCAGCGCGGCGGGGCTCTCGCCGGTCCAGGCTTCGAAGTAGGGGGCGAAGACATGGGCCGGCAGAGGGGTCGCGGCCTGGGCGGAGCCACCGCCGAGCACGGTGAGGCCCGCCGTGGCCACGGCGGTGACGGTCGCGGTCAGGACCGCGCGGAGGGTACGCATGCGTCTCATGTCCGTCCAAGGTGTGAGGGGGGCGTCCGCCAATTCCCGTGGGGCGCGGCGGTGTTGGATAGGGGATATCTCCGCGATCAGAGACATGTCAATGGACTGGACCAAAATAGGACTAGACCAATTTCGGGGGATGGGCGGCTGCGGCGTTGGTCACCGGGGATGCGGCGCACTGGACCACTGGCCGTGGGAATTTCGGGGGAGAGGTGGTGCGGGGCGGCGCGGTGCCCCGGCGGCGTCACCCGTACGCCCCATGCCGTTCGCAGCCCCCCGCCGCCGTGGGTACGTTCGGACCGTCGATCGTTCACACCCGCCCGCCGCCCAAGGAGAAGCGCTCATGGCCGGTCTCGTACGGAAGAGTTTCGATGCGCCGGAGGAGGTCCGTCCGTTCGAGGACGGCAAGGGGCGCCTGGAGCTGGTCAATGTGGGCGGGGGGCAGGTCGGCCGGGCCACGTTCGAGTCGGGCTGGAAGTGGTCCGAGCACGTCAAGCCGATCGCGCAGACCGACAGCTGTCTGGTCGCCCACGCGGGCTATGTCGTCTCCGGCCGCATGAAAGTCGTCATGAACGACGGCCAGGAAGAGGACTTCGGCCCCGGCGACTACATGAACGTCGCGCCCGGCCACGACGCCTGGGTCCTCGGCGACACCCCGTGCGTCGTCGTCGACTGGATGGGCTTCTCGGACTACGCCAAGAGGTAGCCGCACGCACCCACCCCCACACGCGTACGCACCGCGCCTCCTCCGCCTGGAGGGGGCGCGGTGCGTCGCGACTGCCGCGCGAACGGCCGGTTTCCGTCTGTCCGTTACGCCGTTGCCTCGCGGCGGAACAGTGCGGTCCACAGGAACGGCTCACCGAAGCGCGGGGAGTCCGGTGGCTCGTTGCGCATGCGGCGCAGTTCGACCTCCGCGAGGTCGGAGAAGATCCAGCGCAGGGACTCCGGGGTGTAGGCGAGGCCGCCATGGAGGCCGTTCTGGCGGTAGAAGTCGCCGTCGGGGAGTTCGGATCCCATCTCCCCGGACGCGAAACAGCTGAGGGCGAGATGGCCGCCGGGCGCCAGCGTCCGGTCGAGCAGGTCGAGATAGCTGATGCGCCGGTGCGGCGGCAGATGGTGGAAGCAGCCGGAGTCGTAGACCAGGTCGTACGGGCCGGCCAGCACCGTGTCGGCGAGCGTGAACGCGTCACCGCGGTGGAACCGGATGTCGGCCCCCGCCTCCTTGGCGCGCTCCTCGGCCCAGTCGATGGCGCCCGGGGACAGATCGACCGCGTCCACCTCGAAGCCCAGCGCGGCGAGGTGGAGTGCGTTGCGGCCCGGCCCGCAGCCCAGATCGAGCGCCCGGCCCGGAGTGATCAGCCCGCGGTCGAGATACGAGACGAGGTTCTCGTCCGGCTTCGCCACGAAGAACGGCACCGGCTTGGTGTGGTCCGCGTAGAACTCGTCCCACCAGGTCGCCGCGCCGGCTGTCCAGCGGTCGGCCTCGGGTGCGAACAGGCCGTCCATGAGCTTGAGCACGTCGTCGATGGTGCGGATGTTCCGGTCCATCCGGTCCCCCCTTTCCCTGTCCCGTGATCGTAGGTATGACGGACACGAAAGGCCAGATCAGGCGGGGTGTGGGGAGGCCGTGGGCGGCCGCTTGAGGGCCTTTCATGATCATGGAAAGGGTCCCACCCGCGGGTGGGGGCGCGATGCCGCCCCAGAGCCTTCCCGCGGCCTTCTCGGGGGGGATTGCCGAGGCGGTTGGGCGGGGATTCTCAAAACCAGTTGGCCGGTGTTCGGGGTGAGCCGATACTGGCGCGATGTTCTCGGACGACGATGCCGCCGCACTCTACGACCTGCTCAGTCCCTGGGACCCCGCACGATGGCCCGCCGACGCGTACTACGACGGGCTCGTCATGGCCGCGGGTTCCGTCCTGGACGTCGGCTGCGGTACCGGCGCGATGCTGCACCGGGTGCGCGAACACGGCCACACCGGGCGCCTGGTGGGCCTCGACCCGGACCGGGCCGCGCTCGCCCGGGCCCGGCTCCGTACCGACGTCGAGTGGGTCGAGGGAACGGCGGCGGACGCCCGGTGGGAGGGGGAGTTCGACCTCGTGACCATGGTCAGCCACGCCTTCCAGTGCCTCGTGGGCGACGACGACCTGCGGGCCTCGCTCACGGCGATCCACGCGGCGCTGCGCCCCGGGGGTCGCTTCGCCTTCGAGACCCGCCATCCCCGGGCACGCGCGTGGGAGGAGTGGAACCCGGCGAACGCGACCGAGGTCGTCGACGCCGCCGGGCGCGAGCTGCGCGTCTGGTACGAGGTCGAAGCCGTCGTCGGGGACCTCGTCACCTTCACCGGGACGACGGCCGGGGCCGACGGCACGGTGCTCCGCGTCGACCGTACGACCCTGCGCTTCCTCGACGCCACGACGCTCGACGCCTTCCTCGACGACGCGTGGTTCGACATCGAGGCCCGCTACGGAGACTGGCACGGCGGCCCCGTGACCGACTCCAGCCGCGAGCTCGTCACCGTGGCCCGCCGTAGGTGGACGGGACCGGTGGCGGGCGGCACCGTCAGCGGTTCAGCGGCCGGGACCGGTGCCCCGATGCCTCGTCTATCTCGATGTGGGCCTTCTGCAACAGCTGGGACGCGAGGTCCATCAGGACCCGCGAGCCCGCGATCTCCTCTCCGACCCGCAGCTGCTCGGGGTCCGAGGGGTGGCGCATGGCGTAGCCGTGCCCCTTCACCTCGGTGCCGTCACCGAGTCTGACCAGGCCCACCGCGCTGGTGCGGTCCCCGACCTCGGAGAACTCCAGCTCCACATGCCACCCGACCAGTGTGGTCATGACGGATCACCTCCAGGACTCGCCCGTACCTCCAGGGTCCCTCCGCGGCGCCCCGGCCGCGACGCGGAGCCGGGGTGCGGCGGCCGCCAGGCGTTCCTACCATGGATGCCAGACCCCGGAGGACGCGATGACCAGCGAGCCCGACCCGCATCTGGCCATGATCCGCGACGTGGTGCCCCGGACCCCGGAAGGCTGCGAGGACTGTATGCGCCTGGGCTCCCCGTGGGTCCATCTGCGGCTCTGCCTCATCTGCGGCCACGTCGGCTGCTGCGACTCCTCCCCGCTGCGCCACGCCCGCGCGCACGCCGCGAGCGAGGAGCACCCCGTTGTGCGCTCCTTCGAACCCGGCGAGGACTGGCGCTGGTGCTTCGTCCACGACGCCCTGGTCTGACGTCGGGGCGCGGGCCGTCGACCATCCCACCACCTGAACAACGTGCCGCGCCGTACCCAACGTTGGGGATACCGGGCGCCGGGCACGTGGTTCGACGATGGACGGGCGTCACGGCGACGGGGGCAGTGGAGTACGGACGGAGACCGGTTCGGCCCGGGGGAGACGGTGGCGCGGCGGGGCGAGCGGTGCTGGAGGGCGCGTTCTCGCTGCTGGAGGCGCCGGCGCGGGTGGGGGAAGGGGGACTGCGCGAGCCGGCGGCCGGCGCGGGGCCGTCCAAGACCACCGTGCACCGCATGCTCGACCAGCTCGTGGTGCTGGACGCGGTGGAGCGCCGGCCGGGCCGGTAGCGCACAGGCCGGCGATCGTCCGGCCGGGGCGGGCCTGGAGCCCCGGCCGGCCGCTGCGCACAGCCGCCGCCGTGCCGCTGCGGCACCTCGCCGCGGCCACCCGCGCCGGCGTCAGCGCGACGGCGCCGGGCACCGGGAGCCCGCTGGTAGTGGCCGCGCTGCCCGGCGAAGTGGACGACGTCTTCCCGCTGTGGGCCGGCGTGGTCCTGCCGCCCGGGAGCGCCGCCGAGGTGGTCCTGGTGGCAGGCGGACCGGCCGCGGCGCCGTCCGAGGGCCACCGCGCCGCGCGCCGGCGGCGAGGGATCGAGGTGGCGCGCGAGCAGGGCACGGCCGTCGACCATGACGAGGCCGACGTGCTGGTGGCCTGTCTGGCGGCGCCCGTCCGCGCCCCCTCGGGACAGGTCGTCGCCGCGCTCGCCGGGTCCGTCCTCGACCGCCGTCTGCTCGCCGGCGCGGGCGAACCGCTGCGCCGTGCGGCCCGCATGATCGGCGCGAATCCGGTACGGATGCCGCAGGCGTGGCAACTCTGGGGCACGGGCGCGGTGGCCGCCGAAAACGGTCGCCGCCGAAAATCGTGGGGGCGCGGCCCCGGACCGTGTTTCCATGACGCGGTGAAGAGCGAGAACACCGACCTGTCCGGCGCCCGCCCGGCCCCGTACGTACGCCCCCGAACGGATCACGACCTCGACGCGTGCGTCCACACGCTCGCCGCCGTCCACGAGCACGACGGCTACCCGGTGAACTGGCCCGACCGCCCGGGCGACTGGCTAGCCCAGCCGTCGCTCCTCTCGGCCTGGGTGGCGGAGCTGGACGGCCGAGTCGCCGGTCATGTCGGTCTCTCGCTCAGCGGTACGGGGGATGTGGCGCCCGGTCTTTGGAGCGCGCGCACGGGGGTGAGCCGCGACGCGACCGCCGTGGTCAGCCGGCTGTTCGTCGCTCCCGAGGCGCGCGGCCACGGGCTCGGACGGCTGCTTCTGGCCCGGGCGGTGAGCGAGGCCCGTGCCCGCGGTCTGCATCCGGTGCTCGACGTGGTGGCCTCCGACACCGCGGCGACGGCACTGTACGAACGCCTGGGCTGGGAGCTGCTGGCCGAGGTCGAGCAGGAGTGGGGGCCCCGGCAGAGGGTGGCCGTCCGCTGCTATGCGGCGGGCGGCTGACGGCGCCGGGGCTCCACCCGCGCTCAGACCGCCGCGTGCGTCTCGCGCAGGAAGTCGACGAGTACGCGGTTCACCTCGTCGGGGCGCTCCAGGCCGGGCAGATGGCCCGCCCAGGGGAGTTCGAGGTGGCGGGCATCGGCGAGCAGAGTGCTGAGGTGGACGGCGATCTGCCGGAAGTCCGCGAAGTCGTGGTCGCCGGAGACGAGCAGGGTGGGGGCGGTGATCGCGGAGAGGTCGGGCTCGACCTTGATCTGGCCGAACTCCTCTTCGGCGGCCAGCTGGACGTCGAAGGCGTTGCGCTGCATCCGGCGTACCAGCTCGCGGGCGGCCGCGTCGGCGTCGGGGCCCACCCAGGCGTCCACGTTGAGGTCGGTCGCCCCGGCGATGTCACCGGCCTCGATCAGCGCGTCCTCGCGGTCGCCGAACGCCTCCAGTTCGGCACTGGGTTCGTGTCCGGCCAGCGCGGTGCAGAGCAGCGTCAGCGAGGTGACCCGCTCGGGCCGGCGGGCCGCGATCTCCAGCGCGACCCGGCCGCCGCCGGAAGACCCGATCAGCGCCGTGCGCTCGATGCCGAGCGAGTCCAGCAGGGCGACGACGTCCTCTGCGTTGTTGTACGGCCGGTCGGGCATCGGCGTCTCGCCGAAGCCCCGGAAGTCGCAGCGCACGACCTGGTAGCCGGCGCCGACGAGCGCGGGCACCTGCGGGTCCCACATCCGCCGGTCGCAGACGGTGGAGTGGAGCAGGAGCACTGCGGGGCCGCTTCCGACCACATCATGGGAAAGAATCACCGGGCCACAGTAGATGATCACACGCGCGCCGCACGCCCCAATTTTCCGGCCGCACGGTAGTCCGCCGGATTCTGTGCCTCGGTACCGTCGGCTGCCGTCGGCAACGTGGCCACGGGCCACCAGAAGTCATCCCGGTTGCCGTCCTCGGTGGGGGTGTCGGTCTCCGGCTGTTCGCCGGTCGGGCGTCGAGTCATACGGTCAAGTGTGGTCGGTGAGGCGCCCGTTGAGGAGTCGATTTCTAGAACAGTTTTCTACAGATTGCTACGCTAGGGTTGCCGTCATGGCAGACAGCATCCCGATCGGTGCCCCCTGGGGCACCCCAAGCGCCCGAGGTCGACGCGGCGGGCACGGTACGCACCGAGCGGGGCCCGGTCATGTCGCCTAGGCAGCAGCGCGGTGAGGTCACCATCGACCGCCTGCTGACCGCCGCGTTGCGGGTGTTCGCCGAGTCGGGCCAGCAGGGATTCACCGTCAGTGCCGTCACGCGCGCCAGCGGGGTCAGCCTCGGCAGCCTCTATCACCACTTCGGCAGCTTCGACGGTCTCGCCGCCGCTCTCTACACCCGGTGCATGGAGCAGCTGTTCGACGAGATGACCGCCGTGCTCACCCGGGCGCGTACCGCCCGCACCGGCGTCCGCGCGCTCGTCCAGTGCTATCTGCGCTTCACCGAGGAGCACCCGGACGTCGCCCTCTTCCTGCACGCCTCCGCCTACTCCGGCTACCTCGCCGCGCACGCCGACGAGATCCGCAGGGCCAAGGCGAACAAGCTGGCCGCCATCGCCGCCTGGCTGGGCCCCCGAGTCGAGGCCGGCGAGATCGCGCCCCTCCCCTCGCCCCTGATCGACGTCCTCATTCTCGGGCCCCCGGCCGAAACCGCCCGCCGCTGGCTGTCCAGCACGTACGACATCGATCTCGCCCAGGCGTACCGGATCCTGCCCGACCGGGTCTGGCGCTCGCTTCAGCCGGACTGACCGGAGGGGACGCGGGCGGGGGCCGGGGCGGCGGGCACGGCCCGGCGCGCGCTCCTGAGCGTCGCGGGGCCCATCGCGTACGAGGCCACCAGGATCATCCCGCCGAGCAGCAGCCATCCCGGGCTGCCCCAGTCCACCAGGAGCGCGGTCAGCAGGAGCGGGCCCAGGGTGCGGGCGACGGTGACGCCCGTGCCGAACAGGCCCTGGTATTCGCCGATCCGGTCGGCCGGTGCCAGATCGAAGCCGATCTGCCAGGAGCCCGCCGAGTGCAGCATCTCGGCGACCACCAGGAGCACCGAGCCGCCGACGAGCGCCGCGGCGGCCACCCACGGTTCGTCGCCCGCGGCCGACAGGGCGAAGACCGCGCAGGCCGCCAGCATCACCGCGCCGGAACGGCGCACGGCCCGCACGGCGCTCTCAAGTCCCTTGACGTTCCGGGCTGTTCGCACCTGAAAGAGCATCACCGCACCGGTGTTGAGCACGAACAGCGCCGATACCAGCCACGCCGGTGCGGCCGTGCGCTGAGTGATCCACAGCGGAATCCCCAGGCTGAGCAGCGGCATCCGCAGGAGCAGCACGGTGTTGAGGAGCGCGACGACGACGTACGGGCGGTCCCTGAGGACCGTCGGGCCGCCGGGCCCGCCGGTGGGCGACGGCACGGGCGCGACCCGGGGGAGCCGTGCGAGCAGCAGCGCGCACACCAGGAAGCTCGCCGCGTCCAGGGCGAAGACCGTGAGGTACGCGCCGGTCGTACCGGAGTGCAGGGCCACGCCCCCGAGCGCCGCGCCCACGGCGAGCCCCGCGTTGAGCGTGGCCTGGAGGCGCGCCAGTGTCGCGGTCCGATCCCCCTCGGCCACCAGCCCGGCGAGAAGCGACTGACGGGCCGCCGACAGCCCCGACTGGGCCGTGGCGTAGAGGCAGGCGGCCAGGAGGAACGGTACGAAGGAGCGTACGACCAGGAACGACGCCACCGCCGCGCTGGTAGCCAGGGCGAGCAGCACCGCCGTCCCCCGGGGCCCGCGCCGGTCCGCGAGCCGTCCGAGCGGTACGCCCGCGACCGAGCCGACCGCCCAGGCGAGGGTCAGCCCCAGGCCGATGCGCGCCGGGGCGAGGCCGACGACGCGCGTGAAGTACAGGGCGGAGGTGACGAGGTACGCGCCGTCGCCGACGGAATTGGTCAGTTGGGCCAGCGCGAGAAGGCGCCGGGGGCCTGTGGGGGACACCGCTCTGGTCGTCATGCACTGGACACTATGGCTCTGGTGGCCCCTTCCTCTGGTCCATTTCCCATGGGTGTGAGTGGGCCATTTGCCGACCGCCGGGGGGTCGGTGGATCACGCCGCGTCCCGGGGCCTGCGGCGGTGGCGGGCGGCGGGGCCGTGTTCGGTGTGCGGCGTAAGCCGCGGGGGCAGGGCCTTGGTGCTGCCCTTCGGTACGGCGTGCAGATGGCGCCCGCGCTTTCGTACCGCCCCGGGGTCGCCGAACATGCGTTCCTCGTAGCGCGCGAGGGCGAGCAGCGCGCCCAGCATCAGGGGCGGGATCAGTACGGCCACGATGACCACGACGACTCCTCAAAGGCGGACGGGTCCGCTGGACCGCGTAGCCCCGGACGCGCATCGAAAACATCGAGGTGGCGGGGAGGGGGGTGACGAGAGTGATGTTTTCGATTGGAGGAGCCAGGTAATGGGTGACGTATGGTGCAAATTGGCTACACGATGATGACCGAGCAGACCGGCCCCCGCGCCCTCGTCTCCGACCTGGTCGCCGCGGAGCGCGCGGGCTTCGACTTCTCCGTCACCTCCGACCACTACTTCCCCTGGCTGGAATCCCAGGGACACGCGTCCTACGCGTGGAGCGTGCTCGGCGCGGCCGCCCAGGCCACCGCGCGGATTCCGCTGATGACGTACGTGACCTGCCCGACGGTCCGCTACCACCCCGTCGTCGTCGCGCAGAAGGCGGCGACGATGCAGCTGCTGTCCCAGGGGAGGTTCCGCCTCGGCCTGGGCTCCGGGGAGAACCTCAACGAGCACGTGGTGGGCTCCGGCTGGCCCTCTCCGCAGGTCCGCCTGGAGATGCTGGACGAGGCCGTCGACGTCATCCGCGCCCTCTTCGAAGGCGGCAACGTCAACCATCAGGGCGCCTTCTTCGACGTGGCGAACGCACGGCTGTGGGATCTGCCGGACGAGCTGCCGCCCATCGGGATCGCCGTCTCCGGCGAACGCTCGTGCGCCCTGGCGGGCCGCTCCGCCGACCTCGTCATCGCCACCGAGCCCAAGTCGGAGCTGCTCGATGCCTTCGACCGGCACGGCGGCAGCGGAAAGCCCCGCGTGGGCCAGCTGCCGGTCTGCTACGACACCGACCGGGACGCGGCGATCGCCCGCGCGCACGACCAGTTCCGCTGGTTCGGCTCCGGCTGGCCGGTGAACTCGGAGCTCCCGGGGCCGTCCGGCTTCGAGGGCGCCACCCGGTTCGTCACCCCGCAGGACGTGGCGAAGGCCATCCCGTGCGGCGACGACGTCACCGCCTTCGTCGAGGCGGTACGCCCGTTCGTCGACGCGGGCTTCACCGAGGTCGCCCTCGTCCAGATCGGCGGGGAGCACCAACTCCCCTTCATCCACTGGGCCGAGACGAAGCTACTGCCCGCCCTGCGCGAGCTGTGACGCCGCCTCGGGGCCGAGCCGGGCCCGAGGCGGCAGGACGGTGTACCCGGGGTTCTCGGCCGAGGCGATCCGGGCGGCGTACACGCCGAGCCCGCGAGCAGCGCGAGCCCGTTCGCGCGGCCACCGCACGCCGGCGCCCGCCCAGTACCGAGCCGACCGCGCCGCGGGCGGTAAGGGTGCGGGCCGCCCGGAGGAGGGCCCCGGCTCGGCCCTCGCGCCAGGTCTCGGCGACCATGCCGAGGCGTCGCCGGGCCGCCCGGGTCGCGGCCGTCTCGGCGAGCGCCGCCGGCGCCGCCGCACACCGGGCCGGGGCCACCTCGTGCGGGAGCCCGACGGCCAGGGCCGTTCCGGCGGCAGTAGCGGTCGCGGTCGCGGCGGAGAGACAGGGCAGTGCGCGGGGGGCGCCGTGCCGGGCGGGCCGGTCGCCGAACCGCTCGCGCACGCCCATGGGGCTTCCACTCGTGTCTGCCGTCCGCGGCCCTGGCGGCCGCACCGCTCCCAGACTCACCCGCCGGAGCCCGGGCCCCGGCGTCGGGGAGCCGCGGCGGGGTACCCGTTCGGCCGACCCCGATGCCCGCGGGGCGCGGTCAGCCCGTGAGGATGCCCGGCAGCGCGAGCGCGCCGAGCAGGGCGGTGCCCGCCAGGAGCCAGGCGACGTAGTCGCCGATGTGGCCGGAGTGCAGCCGCCGCAGCGGCTCGGTCCAGCGGTACGGTTCGGGGCGCGCCTGGCCGCGTACGGCTGCCGCGGCGAGGCCCGCCGCCAGCACCGCCGAGGCGAGCCCGAGGAGTACGCCGGGCGGGTTCCAGTGCGGCGCGTGGTGCGCCTCCACGCCGAACGCCCGGCCGGTCGCCTCCGCAAGGCCCGGCACCAGACCCGTCGCCAGCGACCCGGCGAGCAGCACCGCGGGCACGCCGGTCATGGTGGCGGGCACCCGCCCGATCCGGCCCTCGGTCTCCGGCTCCTCGTCCTCGCCGCTCGTCTCGTACGCCGGTTCGCTCAGGGGCGGGGGCCCCAGGCCGAGGAAAACCCGGGCGGCCACCCTGAGGACGGCGCCCGCGGTGATGGCCGACACGGCGACGAACAGCACGGTGAAGCCGCCGCCCGCCGCCTCCTCCGCGACCGACTTGCCCAGTCCCGTGCCGAACGGCGGCAGCCCCGCGAGAGCCAGCGCCCCCACCGTGAAGAGGACCGCGACGACCGGCAACTTCCGGGCACGGCCGTGCAGTTCGTGCTCGTCGACGCTGCCGTAGCGGTCGAGCAGGATGCCGGTGCAGGCGAACAGGGCGGCCTTCGCGCCCGCGTGGCCCAGGACGTACAGCGCCACCCCGCCGCTCGCCTCCGGCCGCAGCAGGCCGATACCGATGAGGAAGAGCCCGGTGTGGGCGACGGTCGAGTAGGCGAGCAGGCGCTTGATGTGGCGCTGCTGCCAGCACATCACCGCGCCGACCAGCGCGGTCAGCGTGCCCAGCACCACCAGCGCGCGCGTCGCGTCCGGCGCGGGCAGCCCGCCCGGTCCCGCGAAGACGGTGGTGTGGACGCGCCACGTGCCGTACACCCCCAGCTCCACCATGACCCCGGACAGCAGCATGCACACCGGCGTCGGCGCGACCGCGTGTGCGTCGGGCAGCCAGAAGTGGAACGGCGCGGCGGCCGCCTTCACCAGGAGGCCGGTCAGGACGAGGGCGAAGGCGGCCAGGGTGAGTGCGTCCGGCCCGCCGTGCGCGTCCAGGCGCGCCCCGATCTGCCGCATGCCGAGTTCGCCGGTGCGGGCGTAGAGCAGCACGATGCCGGTCAGCGTGGCGTACGCGCCCAGGGAGTTGACCACCCCGAAGGTGAGCGCGCCCTGGACCGCCTTGGCCTCCTCGACGCGGTAGCCGGTCAGGGCGTACGCCACCACGCTCATCAGCTCGAAGAAGACGAACGCGTTGAAGAGGTCGCCGGTGAGCGCGAAGCCGCACATGCCCGCCTGGAAGAGCAGGACGAGCGCGGGGAAGGAGCCCGCGTGGCGTCGCGGCGGCTCGTCGAAGTAATGCCAGGAGTAGACGAGCACGGCGACGACGAGGACGGACACCAGGGCGGCGAGCCCGGTGCCGGGGCCGTCCCCGACCAGGACGATGCCGACGCTCGCGCCGTCCTCGGGGCGCCAGCCGCCGACCCACTCCTCGGCGCCGGGCGAGGAGCGGACGAGCAGGACGACCGCCAGTACGGCCGTCGCCGCCGCGGTGCAGGCGCCGATCGACTCGGCGGCGACCCGCGGCAGTCTGCGCCCTGCGGCCACCAGGGCGGCGGCGCCCAGCAGCGGCAAGGCCACGACCAGCGGCAGCAGATGGTTCATCCGCGCAGCTCGGAGAGCTCGTCGGGATCCACCGTGCCGTGGCGTTTGGCCACCTGCATCACCAGCGCGAGCAGCAGCGCGGTCACCGTCGCCCCGACCACGACATCGGTGAGGGCCAGCGCCTGCACCACGGGGTCGACGACCGGCCGCGAGCCCGGTGCCAGATCGGAGTGGACCGGCGCCGTGGCCCCGTCCCGGTAGCCCACGGCGAGCAGCAGGACGTACGTGGAGGACTGGCAGACCGCCAGACAGCCCACCGCGTGGACCAGATGGCGGCTGGTGGCGAGGCCGTAGCAGCCCGCCAGGAAGATCCAGCCGGCCACCAGATACGGCAGTACGGACATCACCGCGCGCTCGCGCCCCCGTTCATTCCCCTCGTTCCTTCCCGGTTCCGGTGCTCTTCTCGATCTCCACGGCCTGGTCGAGGAAGCGGGCGAGCAGTACCACCACCGCACAGCCCACCTCCATGCCGACCGCCGCGTTCAGCAGCGGCACGGTCCCGCCCGACGCCAGGGTGTTGAACGTGCCGTACGGCAGCAGGGTGTTGGCGAGGAACGCGGAGCCGCCGACGAGTCCCGCGACGCCGAGGATCAGATACGCCGCCTCGCCCGCCGCGTCCCCGACCTCGTACAGCCCGACTGGCCGGATCCGCTCCAGAGAGCGGTAGTCCGCCCCGATGTAGAGCAGGTGCAGTGCGGTCGCCACGACCACGCCGCCCTGGAAGCCGCCGCCGGGGCTCAGTTGTCCGTGCGCGATGACGTAGAGGCCGGTCAGCAGCGCGACCGGCAGCATGATCAGCGCATAGCGGCGGACGGCGGCGGCGACCTTCTCGGGGGCGGGGCGCACATGGTGTTCGTCGCGGGTCTGGCGCAGCAGGACGACGGTCCCGAGCACCGCGGCGAACAGGATGGTCTCCTCGCCCAGGGTGTCGAAGGCCCGCTGGTCGAAGTTGACGGACGCGATGGTGTTGGAGGTGCGGCGGGCGAGGGAGGCCTTGACGGCGCGCTCCCCGTACGGGTGGACGTCGCCGCCGAAGCCCGGCAGCCGCAGATACGCGGCCGCGAGCAGCACGGCCACGCCGAGGCTCCCCACCGCCAGCACCCACATCCGCAGCCGCCGGCTCACCGGCCGCCGTCCTTCTCCTGGCCCCGGCGACGGACCTTGCGTACGGACAGCAGGATCAGCAGCGGGGTGAACGCCGAGCCCACCGCGAGCTGGGACAGGGCCACGTCCGGCGCCTGCAGGACGGTGAACAGGACGGCAAGGGCGAGCCCGAGCACCGCGAGCACCAGCGCCTGGTGGGCCGGGTCGCGGACCGCCACCGCCGCGGTCGCCGCCACGGCGACGAGGAACAGGGAGAGGACGGTGAGCACATCAGCCATGGGATGCCGCCTCCGCGTTCTGGTAACCGCCCGACACCGCCCGGGACGCGATGACGTTCCCGGCGACCAGGAGCGCCCCGGTCACCAGCAGCTTCACCATGGCCCGGCCCGGTCCCGTGGCCGCGCACACCGCGACGACCACCGCCGTGGTGGCCAGGGAGGCCACCACGGTCAGCACACGGGTGTGCGGCGGACGGGGGGAGAGGTCGTCGGCGAGCAGCCGTGCGTAGACCAGGGTGCCGACCGGGCCGAGCACGGCGAGCACCAGGGAGAGGTCGGTGTACGACGGCCGCTGGTAGCCCTGGGCGAGCAGCAGCATGACCAGGCAGACGGCCGATGTGCCGAAGTTCTGGGCGACGACCCGGCGCCCCACCGTCCCGGACGCGACGGCCCACACGACCGGCCCGAAACCTGCCGCGAGCAGTACCGTCGCGGTCCACAGCCACCCGTTCACCGGTCGCTCATCGCCCGCCGGGCCGCGCAGGCGGCGAACGCCGCCAGCAGGGCGCACCCCGCCCCGACGAGCCCCTCCAGGGCGTCGACCGTACTGATGAACACCAGCCACGCGGCCATCAGCAGCAGCCACCACGCGAGGAGTTCGGCGGTCACGGCCGCCGCTCGACCCATCCGTACATCACCTCGACAGCAGTCAGGAACCGGTGGGCGCACCCGTTCGGGCGCACCCGCGTCGCATGGAGTGGGCTCATGAAAGCACCGCGGGCACACGGGCCGCCGACGGCGCGCGGCGCCACCGTGCACCGCACCGCGCGCCCGGTCACCCCGGCTCCTCCGGGCGAGCGGGTACCCGGCGGTCCGCCGGGCAATCCCCCAGAAGGCGGTGCCACGGTTTCGTGAGCACCGGGAGGGGCACCCTGCTCCACGACACAACCGGGGCCGGGGCGGAGCACGCCGCGGCCCGTGCGCCGTGCGGCCCATGTGGCCGGATGCCCGGCGGTCGGAGATGCTCGGTCAGGAGACGGCAGACGACCGGGGCCGCATCCGCGCGCGGTGCGATGGGAAGGGAGCGCACGCCATGCAGGTGGCATTTCTCGTGGCGGCGGAGGGCGTCGAACAGGTGGAGCTGACCGAGCCGTGGGAGGCCGTCACCAAGGCGGGCCACACCGCCAAGCTGGTGTCCACCGACAGCGGGCGCGTGCAGGCCTTCGACCATCTGGACAAGGCCGACACGTTCGCCGTCGACCTCACGGTCGGCTCGGCCCGGCCGGACGACTTCGCCGCACTGGTCCTGCCCGGCGGGGTCGCCAACCCCGACGCGCTGCGCATGGACGAGGACGCCGTCGCCTTCGCGAAGGCGTTCTTCGACCAGGGCAAGCCGGTGGCGGCCATCTGCCACGCGCCCTGGACGCTGGTGGAGGCCGATGTGCTGAGCGGGCGGACCCTCACCTCGTGGCCGAGCCTGCGCACCGACATCACCAACGCGGGCGGCGCCTGGGTCGACGAGCCGGTGCGGATCTGCACCGACGGCCCCAACACCCTCATCACCAGCCGCAAGCCGGACGACCTCAAGGTCTTCTGCGACACGGTCCTGCGGACCCTGCGAGAAGGCACCGATTGAACCCGTGGGTGCGCGATGACGTCCGTGGGAACTGACGGCGAGGACGGCCGCGAGCCGGAGCAGTCGGCCTCCGCGGAACCGGGGCCGACGGGCGGGCGTGCCCGGGGCGTGAGCAGGAAGGGCGTCGGCGGCCGGTCCTGGTTCGCCGTCGGCTTCTCGCTGGGCCTGGGAGCGACGCTGGCGTGGCTGACGGTGCAGACCGTCCTGGAGGTCGGCAGCCTGCTCACACTGCTGCTGCTCGCCGTGTTCCTCGCGTTCGCCCTCGAACCCGTCGTCGTGTGGCTCACCCGCCACCGGATGCGCCGGGGCTGGGCCGTCGCGGTCGTCCTGGTCCTGCTGCTCGCGCTGTTCGCCGGGTTCCTGGCGCTGGTCGTACCCCCGGCAGCCGACGAGGTCAACGCGCTGGTGAATGCCGTTCCCGGCTGGCTGCGGGACCTGCACGACCACAACTCCACGCTGGGCCGCTTGGAGGACCGCTACCACCTGGTGGACAAGGCCAAGCAGCAGTTCTCCTCCGGTGGGGCGGCCGGGCTCGCCGGCGGGCTGCTCGGCGCCGGGAAGTTCGTGGTCGGCGCGATCACCTCGGCCGCCATCGTCATTGTCGTGACGGTGTACGTGATGGCCTTCCTGCCCGCGCTCAAACGGTTCTGTCTGCGCTTCGTGGCGGCCCGCAAACGCCCGCACGCCCAGGAGGTCACCGAGGAGATCCTCAACCGGGTGGGGCGCTACATGCTCGGCAACGTGGCCACCTCGGTGATCGCCGGTGCGGCCACCTTCGTCTGGTGCGCGGTCCTCGGCGTGCCCTACCCCGCGGCTCTCGGCGTCTTCATCGCCCTGATGGACCTCATCCCCATCGTCGGCACCACCATCGGCGGCTTCGTCGTCAGCCTGGTGGCCCTGTCGGTGTCCCTGCCGGTCGCCCTGGCCACCGCCGGCTTCTACGTCGGTTTCCGGCTGGCCGAGGACTATCTGATCGTGCCCCGGGTCATGAAGTTCGCCGTCGACGTCCACCCGCTCGTCACGGTCGTGGGCGTACTGATCGGCGGGGCGCTGCTCGGCATCATCGGCGCCCTGGTCGCCATCCCGGCCGCCGTCGCCATCGGCATCGTCCTGGACGAGCACGTCTTCTCCAGGACGGACGCGTCCTGACGCGCCTGCTGTACGAGGGGAACGCTTTGGTACGGGGCGTCGGCGGTCAGGCCGACGCCGTGCGCGGAAGGCACGGGTGAAGCCGAACCGCGGGGAGTACGCGGGTTCGGGGGTTCGTGCGGGAGGAACACCTCACGAGCTCACGCTCTCAGCGAGGCGGGGGCGACCGGGTCAGACCGTCGCCCGGGACGAGAGGGCGGTCCGGGCGCTGCTCTTCGCAGTGGCCTTGAACGCGGCCATCAGCCCTACCTCCCTTTCATCCTCAATTCGAAACGCCACGAACCCTTGGAACATGTCACTTTGTCGGGAATCATTCCTTGGAATTCATGGGCGGCTGCCATGCGCTAGCTGCTCGGTGACGACGGGGGAGCGGCCGGGGCGAAGGGAGGGCGGGGCGCCGGGCGGCCGTGGCTGAGGTACCGCTCGGCGGCGTGCACCGCCTCGCGTGCCGTGCGCTCTCCCATGAGCACGCAGAGCGTGTAGGCGGTGTCCTCGAAGCGTCTGCGCAGGGCGGGCTCATGGGGCTGTGCCAGGACCGCGCGTTCGTGCGCCCGGTAGTGCGAGAGCAGCCGTGCGAGCGTCTGTTTGTCGGGCAGCAGCATCATGTCCTCCTGCACATGGGCGGGCCCCAGCCCACCCATCCTGACGGGGTCCGGGGACCTGCGCGAGCCGTAGTGCTGCACTCCGTGACGACCCGCCGAAACGGGGCCCGGCGGAGTGACTCCGCCGGGCCCCGCAGCGCCGGGAACCGCTTACTTCCTGAACGCGTCCTTGGCCTTCTCCTTGGCCTGCCGGAGGTCGCCCTTCGACTTCTCGGCACGGCCTTCGGCCGCCTTGCTCTCATTGCCCACCGCGCGGGCCGCGGTCTCCTTGGCCTTTCCCTTGGCCTGCTCGACCTTGGCCTTGGCCTTCTCATTCTTTGCGGTCACGGTACTCACACCCTGATCTTTTCCGAAGTCGGTGGTCACGTCCGAGTCTGACCGTTCAGCGGATTCTCAAACGTCTGCTTCACGCGCCGAGAATTCCTTGGGTACCGCATTCACCACCGATACCAGCGGCTCCGGCGTCCGCCGCCGGCGGCGGGACGCGCGACGAATCCCACCAGCCACAGGACCAGCACGGCAATGGCGACCCACCACAGAACCTGGACCGCGAAACCGGCGCCGAAGAGAAGCAGCGCGAGCAGCAGAACGACAAGAAGGGGAACCATGTTATGCACCTCCACAAAAGCGGGTTCCCCTGTCGGGCCGTGTCATGCACGGTGAATTCCGGACAGGGGCCCCCGCCCGCAATTCCGGGCGGGGGAGTGCCCCTTCACGGTGTACGGCTCAGTCAGTCACCGCCCGGGCTTACGGGCATCGGCCGTCGCCGCGTCCGTGACGTCCAGGAACACCTGGTCGGCGTCGGGCCAGATGTTGGCCACCGAGTCCTTGATGCGCTCGCAGACCAGCTCGATCTCCTCGCTCTCCAGCCCCGGCGCCAGGTCGATACGGGCTGCGACCAGCGCCGAGTCGGTGCCGAGCCGCATGGTGAGCAGGGCCTCCACACTGTCGATCTCCGGCTGCGCGTCCAGCAACGCCCGGATGCGGTCGCGCATTTCGGGGTCGACCGCCTCCCCGATGAGCTGGTCGCGGGCGTCCTTGCCGAGCCGGTACGCCACGTACCCGAGGAGCACGCCGATGGCCAGCGAGGCCGAGCCCTCCCACACCGCCTGACCGGTCGCCATGTGCAGGGCCATCCCGGCGGTCGCGAGGGCGACGCCGAGCACGGCCGTCCCGTCCTCCGCGACCACCGTGCGCAGCGCGGGATCGCGTCCGATGCCGCCGCCCGGCTGCCCGCGCACCTGGTGCAGGGCCCGCAGCAGGGAACCGCCCTCGGCGAGGAAGGCGACCCCGAGGACGACGAGCCCGGCGATGTACCCGGAGTGCGACTCGTTCGCGCCGGAGCGCAGCGCCTCGATGCCCTGGAAGACGGAGAAGCAGCCGCCCATCACGAAGATGCCCACCGCCGCGAGCAGGGACCAGAAGAAGCGTTCCTTGCCGTAGCCGAAGGGGTGGCGGCGGTCCGGCGGGCGGCGGCTGCGGCGCAGCGCGGCCAGCAGGAAGACCTCGTTGAAGCTGTCCGCGACGGAGTGGGCCGCTTCGGAGAGCAGCGCCGGCGAACCGGCGAAGACCCCGCCGACCGCCTTCGCCACGGCGATGAGCAGATTCGCGCCGAGCGCGACGAGGATGGTGAGCCGGGTGCCCGCGTCCTTGCGGCCGCTCTTCTCCGGTGCCGTGCCGTCGGTGTTCGCGCTCACTGTCCGCGCTCCTCGTGGGGGCCGCGCGCGGAGGGCTCGGTGGGCAGCAGCGGGCCGAGCGGTCCGAGGTCGATGTTGAGGTCTTCGGGGCGGAGCCCGAACTTCGACCGCAGCTCGCCCATCCGGTCCTCCAGGAGCATCAGGGTGAGCCCGATCCGCTCCTCCTGCTCGCCCGTGAGCTCGCCGGTCTCGACGCGACGCAGGGCCTGACGTTCCATCAGCTGACGGAGAAGCTCCACCACGGTCAGGACCAGCCGGGCGAGATCGCGCTCCACCGTGTCGGCGTCGAGCTCCACGCGCCGTCGCCCGCTCATGTGCCCTCCCCCAACAGGCCGTACGGGCTTGCCGGCAGCGCGGCCCCGTCACTCTCGTACGCGCTCTCGAACGGCGAGGGGACCTCCGCGCTCACCGAGCTGACCAGCGCGTTGAGGTCGACCCTGACCAGGTCCACGTCCGCGATGCGCAGGGTCAGATCGCCGGCGAGGACCACGCCTCCCGCGAGGAGCCGGTCGAGCAGATCGACGAGGGCGATCTGCCGCTCGCCGTACCCGCCGTCAGCGGATGCCGTCCGAGTCACCGGCTCCCCCTCCGTCCGCGTCCACGGTGCCCGCGAAGGAGTACGGCGGCCACGGTCCCGTCACCTCGACGCGCACCCCCTCGACCCGCGACCTGTGCTGCTCGACGAGCGCGACGAACTCCGCGCTGCGCTCACGCGGCACCAGATAGGCGGCGTTGAGCACGTTCTCGCCCGGCTGCCCGGAGACCCGCGCGTTCTGCGGCCGGTGCAGCCGCTCCGCCTCGGCGTGCCCGGACAGCTCCTGGTGCAGACCGCGGGAGAGGGCGCCCGCCTGGCGCCAGGTGTCCTCACGGGCCTGGCGCTGCCCCAGCCTGCGGCGCAGATAGTCCCGCCCGCTCGCGGGCTTCGCCCGCGGCGCCGCCGCGGGCTCGGGGTCCCCGGCCTCCGCGTACACCTTGACGCCCCATTCGACCCGTCCGTCCAGCCGTTCCAGGGCCGGTACGAAGCTGGCGCGCCCGGAGTCCAGCAGCCGGCGCACCCCGCTCGTATCCCGGCACACCGTGGCGAGCCGCAGGGGAATCGCGCAGGTCACCGAGGACAGTGCGGCCACCACCGCCTGATGGGCGCGGGCGGTGGCGGCGAGCCAGTCCAGGTCCTCCAGATGGGCGCGGAGCGGGGCGGCGTCGAAGTCCCCGGCGGGCACCGGGCTCGCCGCCGCGCACAGACCGTCGTGGACGATCAGCCGCGGCGGCTCGCCGTCCAGGCCGCTCACGCCCTCGGGCAGCACCCCGTCGAAAGGCCGCACCACCGCGTAGACGTACCACAGCGACTCATTCATCACGTACCACCTCCGCGTGCGCGTCCCGGGAATCGTCGTGACGGCTCTCCAGTTCGGCGATCCGGGCCTGCAATTGCTCGTTCTCGCGGGCGAGTTCACGTCGGCGGGCGGCGCCGGAGAGTGCCGGGTCGTCCTCCCACCAGTCGATGCCCATTTCCTTCGCCTTGTCCAGGGAGGCGACGATGAGGCGGAGCTTGATGGTGAGCAGTTCGATGTCGAGGAGATTGATGCGAATGTCCCCGGCGATGACGATTCCCTTGTCGAGGACGCGTTCGAGAATGTCGGCGAGATTCGCGCCGCCGCCGTCCGACGCATACGGATCGGAGAGCCGTCCCGGGGTCGTCATCAGCGCCTCCGCGAGCCGGACTTGACGTGCCGGCGCCCGGATTCCTCGGGCTCGGGCTCCTCGGCCGCATCCTCTTCCCATTCGTCGTCATATTCGACGGCGTCGCTTTCCTCGGAGTCCTCGGGAACGTCCTCGTCCCCCTCCGGCTCCTCCTCGTACTCGCCCTCCAGAGGCTCCTCGTCCTCAGGGGCCTCGTCGTAGGTGTCCTGGGAAGCCTTCTCGTCGTCGTACCCATCCTGGTCGCGCGTCTTCTCCTCGTGCGCCAGCGCGTCCTCGTGGCTCAGGACGACCTCGCCGTCGCGGATCTCGCCGCGCCAGCCGTCCGGGGCCTCGCCGCGCAGGGCGATGTGCCGGGCGAAGTTCTTCAGGTCGAGCCGGGCCCGGCGGCCCTGGGCGCGCCAGATGTTGCCGGTCCGCTCGAACAGGCCCTTCGGGTAGTACTCGACCACCAGCAGCACCCGGGTGAGGGAGTCGCCCAGCGGGTGGAAGGTGACCACGCCCTTGGTGGTGCCCTTGGCGCCCTCCGAGGTCCACGCGATGCGCGCGTCGGGGATCTGCTCGGTGGTGTGCGCCTTCCAGCTGCGGCTCGACCAGAAGACCTTCAGCTTCCAGTCGGAGGTCGTGTCGTCGGTGCTGTCCGCGCTGCGGACACCCTTGGTGAAGTGGGAGAACTCCTGGTACTGGGTCCACTGGTCGTACGCGTCGCGGACCGGTACGCCGACATCCACCGACTCCATGATGACGGTGGGCTTGCGGCCGCCGCCGCCCTTGCCCCGCTTGCCGCCCAGGTTCTTGAGCGTGTCGGTGACGTTCTCCTTGAGGTGGCCGGCGCCGAGCTCCAGGGCGGTACGGACCGGTCCCTTGCCCTCGGTGAGCTTGCGGCCGCCCTTCAGCGCCAGCGCGGCGAACCCGGGGCTGCGCCCCTCGGCGATGTCGTTCAACTTCCCCGTGGATTCACCGAGTTTGCGCCCGATGCCGGTCAGCGCCCGCTCCAACTGGGCGAGCGCGAGGGCCTGCAGCTCGGACTTGAGGCGGTCCGCGACCGCGCTGTCGACCAGACCCGTCGTCTGTTTCGTCTCAGTCACGGGAACGGCCCCCCTTCGCCTCGGCGCGCTCCGAGGAGCGGCTCTTGGTGCCCGGGGCCCGGCGCGCCGCGGTCTTCTTCGCGGTGACGGCACGGCGTACCGGCTCGGACTTCTTCGCCGACTCCGCCTTCTTCGCGGGCGCGGACCGCTTCGCCCGATCGGTCGTCTTCCTGGCGGGGGCGGTGGCCTTGTCGGCCGCCTCGGTCCCGCTCTCCGCGTCCGGCACCACCCCGGCGATACGGTCCTGCACATCGAGGGTGCGGTCGTGCAGCCGGTCCGCGATCCCTTCGAGCTGCCGGTTGACCAGGGCGCCGGTCGCCGCCTTGCCCACCCCGCGCAGGTCCTCGCGCAGTTGGCCGCCGATCTCCTTGAACTGGGGGTTGCTCTCCAGCTGCCCGGCCGCGAACTCCGCGAGCGCCCCGGGGCTCAGCTTGAGCCGCTTGCCGAGCACCATGGTGCCGATGCCGAACGCGAGCTTGGCCTTCTTGGTGCGGCCGAGCACATAGCCCGCGCCTACCGCGAGCCCTATTGCCAACCGGTTGTTCATCGTGAGGAATTCCTGTTCTCCAGCCGGTCGAGGAGTTCGTCCTCGCGGCGGTCGAACTCGGCCTCGTCGATCTCGCCCGCCATCAACTGCTCCTCCAGCAGGGCGAGTTCCTCGCGAATGGCCGAGGGGTCGTAGTACTGCTGCTCCGCCTGCGCGACCACCTGCTCCAGCACCCAGAAGGTGCCGCGCACAGGGGCCGCGGGAAGCAGCAGCAGTTCTTTGAGCAGGCCCACGCGGAGCCTCCCATCGGGTCGGGCGCGTCAGTCCGTGAAGCTGTACGGGGGCAGCGGGCCGTGCACCTGGACGATGAGGTGCGGCGCCTCCTTGCGCAGCGTCTCCACGGACGCCACGAACTCGTCGGCGCGCTCGCGCGCCACCAGGTACGAGAGGTTGGTCAGCCAGCCGGTGGACTGCGGCCCGGGCCGCTCGTCCTCGGCGGCGCGTTCCAGCGCCCGCTGGATCAGCGCCGCGTCCCGCGCCTCGCGCTGCTGGACCGCGGCGGCGATCCGCTCGCCGAGGTGCAGCTTCTGCTCGTAGGTGCCGCCGCCCGCCCGTCGGTTGGCGTCGCTCATGGCGCGCAACTCGGGGCTGTCGGCGAGCACTTGGTGCAGCACGGCCTCCTCGTCGTGGGCGGCCTTGATGTTGTACTCGACCCTGCCCTCAAGAGCTTCGAGGCGCTCCAGATACCGTTCGCCGTGCTCGGCGAGCGCGGCCTTCACGGCCTCGTCGTCGGGTGAGACGCCGCCGAACCGCATCGGCAGGACCGGGCCGCCCGCGCCCGCCTCGGCGAGCACACTCTGATGGGCCAGCAGATCGCGCCGCTTGGGCCGCAGGTCGTCGGGCGCGTCGCTGACCAGCGCCATCAGCTCGCCCTGGGCGACGGTCCGCACCGGGCGCGGCGGATCCCCGACGCCGCCCATCTCCTCGGGCAGGTGCGCGTGGGCGCGGTGCGCGATCCCGTAGACGTACGTGGTCATTCCTGCTCCTCCTTGCGGCGCGCGGCGGTACGCCGGGTGCGCGGACGCTGCTCGGGTTCGGATTCCTCGCGGGCCTGCTGGAAGGCGTCGGAGATGGTCTGGGCGGCGCCCGAGAGCGCGCCCTTGGACTTGCCGCGCGCACCGGACTCGGTGATCTCCCCGACCAGGTCGGGCAGTCCGGGACTCTTGCGCGGGCCGGCCTCCAGGTCGAGCCGGTTGCACGCCTCGGCGAAGCGCAGATAGGTGTCGACGCTCGCGACGACCACCCGTACATCGATCTTGAGTATCTCGATGCCGACGAGGGAGACGCGCACGAACGCGTCGATCACGAGCCCCCGGTCGAGCACCAGCTCCAGGACGTCGTAGAGACCACTGGTCCCGCCGCTGCCGCCTTGTTGTGCCGGGACAACCGTCATGGTGTCCGGACCTCCTTGTCTGTGAAGTCGTCTGTGTCGTCTGTGCCGTCTGTGAAGTCGTGTCTCAGGGGTTGCGGTCGGCCCGCCCCCGCTCGTACCGGCGCAGTTGCCGGTAGCCGGTCAGCTCGCCGCGCCGGTCCAGCTCCACCTCGTACGAGGCGAGCAGGCTCATGGTGTCCGGGACCCGGACGAGTTCGAGGACCTCGATGCGCAGCACCCAGCCGTCCTCGGCGCGTTCGAAGGACGAGACCGACTCCGCCGTCATACCGGTGAGTTCGGCGAGCTGGGCCCGTGCGCCGCGCAGCACGTCCATCGCGCCGGGCAGCTCCTCCTGGGACTTGCGCTTGTTGCCGGACGAGTTCTCTGATGTGTTCGCCATGTCACCTCGCATCTGAGACCTTCCGGGTAGCCCCGCGCGGGCGGGGCAAACCCGTTGGATCAACTCGTGACGACCCGCTCGTACAGCACCCGGACCGTCGCCGTGATGGACGCGCCGCGTCGATCCCGGCCTCGGCCAGTTGCTCCTCGGGGGTCGCGGAGCCGGGCATGTTCTCGACGGCGAGCCTGACGAGGCGGGGCATCGGGCGGCCGTCGGCGAAGCACTCGGCGACCGCGTCGCCGATGCCGCCCTGCGCGCGGTGGTCCTCTACGGTGACCAGACACCCCGTCAGCGCCGCCGCCTCCTGGAGCACCCGCTCGTCGACCGGCTTCACCGAGTACAGGTCGATGACCCGCACCGGGATGCCGCCCTCCTCCAGCGCGTCCGCCGCGACCAGCGCCTCGTGGACGGTGACACCCGCCGCGACCAGGGTCACCTTGTCCTGCGGCGAGGACCGCAGCACCTTGGCGCCGCCGACCGGGAACTCCTCGTCGGGCCCGTAGAGGACCGGGGTGTCGCCCCGGGTGGTGCGCAGATAGCGGATGCCCTCGCCGTCCGCGGTCGCTGCGACGAGCTTCGCCGGTCGTTGGCGGGGTGCTCGGGCCGCTCGAAGTCGTACCGCAGATGACCGGCCAGGAGCACGGCGGCCAGGTCGGCGCGGACATCGAAGAGGTGGGGTGGCCGGACCCGGCGGCATCGGCGGCGCGGACCGAGTCGACCCTCAACTGCTGCCCCAATTCGGTCAGTTCGGTGCGGTCGGCGGTGTGGGCGCTCTTCATGGTCAGTCCTTTCGGGTCGTGGGTGCCGGGCCGCCCGGGATGCGGGCCTGCTCCGGGGTCGCCGTGTCCAGCGGCACCGACCAGGACCGCACAAGGCCCAGCTGGACGCCCTGGCGGGGGAGTACGGCGTCGAGCAGCCAGTCGGCCGCCACGCGCACCCGGTTGCCGGGCATGGCGGCGAGGTGGTAGCCGCGGGTGACGGCGCCGGCGAGGATGCCCGAGAGCGGTACGCCGAGCGGGTTGGCCGCGGCCTGCACTCCGCCGAGGTCCACGACGAACCCCAAGTCGTTGTGTTTGTAGGGTTGTTGGGTGCCGAAGCCGAGCGAGGCGGCGACGTTGAGCGCGGCCGTCTTTCCCTGCCGGGAGGCGTGCTGCGCGGTCATCGGGGTGAACTCGCCCGGCCGGGTGAGGTCGGGCACGGCCGCCGCGTCGCCGCAGGCGAACACCTCGGGGCGGCCCGGCACGCTCAGCTGCGGCCCCACCAGCAGCCGTCCGCGCTCCACGGACAGACCGAGCTCCGAGACCAGCGGATCCGGCCGCACGCCCACGCACCAGATGAGGGTGCGGGTCGGGATGAACTCGCCGTCGTCCAGGTGCACCCCGTCGTCGGTCGCCTCCTTCACCGAGGTGCCCGTGCGTACGTCGACACCCCGGCGGCGCAGCACCCGGTCGGCCGTGGTGGACAGCCTGCGGTCGAGTTCGGGCAGCAGCCGGTCGGCGATGTCGAGCAGGATCCAGCGCGCCGGTTCGCGCCGGTCGAGGGCGTCGGTGAACAGCTTTCCGTGCGCGGCCACCTCGGTGCCGGTGTAGCCGCCGCCCACCACCACGAAGGTGCGCCGCGCGGCCCGTTCCTCCGGCGTGTCGGTGCCCTGCGCGGCCAGTTCCATCTGCCGGGTGACGTGGTCGCGCAGATACAGCGCCTCGGGCATCCCACGGAAGCCGTGTGCGTGCTCGGTGACCCCGGGCACCGGAAGCAGCTTGTTGACGCTGCCCACGGCGAGCACCAGCCGGTCGTACACCAGCTCGCCCGGCACCCCCTCCGGCCCCGTGTAGTGCACCTTCGAGGCATCCAGATCGACGCTTCCGGCCTCACCGAGGACGAGCCGCACCCCGGGAAGCGTCCCGGTCAGGGAGACGGTGACCCGGCGCGGCTCCAGGATCCCGGCGGAGACCTGGGGGAGCAGCGGGAGATAGAGGAAGTAGTCGGTGGGGTTGAGCAGGGTGATCCGGGCGCGGCCGCGCATACGGCGGGAGAGGGTGCGGGCGGCCTGGTATCCGGCGAACCCGGCCCCGACGACGACGATGCGGGGACGGTCCGGAGTCTGGGTGGTCACGTTCGGCTCCCGGTGGCTGGGGGCAGGCGGACAGGCTTCCCGCGTGCCCTCCGCGGGCGGGGTCAAACACGGGGCGGGGCGCTTCGGCGGGCGGTGGATGGCCGCGGTGGATGGCCGTGTCGGACGGCCGTGTCGGATGGCCGTGTCGGATGGCCGTGTCGGACGCCGGTGGTCATGGCCGTCCGACATCGAGGTCGTACCGGTCCCGGTGGACGGCCTGTGGGCCAGGGACACGGTCCCGGTGTTCGTGGAGGACGGCGGGAAGGTGCGCGGCGTCGGCCTCGACCTCAGCGGCCGGGGCGGCAAGCAGCGGTACGCCGACGACGCCGGGGTCGCCCGCGCGGTGCTCGCGAAGTGCGGCATCCCGCGCGAGCGGACCTGGCACGTGGCCGAGGGCGGTTCGTTCGAGACCGACGGCGCGGGCACGCCGATGGTCACCGAGAGCTCGGTGGTCAACGACAACCGCAGCCGCGGCAGGTCCCGGCAGCAGATCGAGGACGAGCTGAAGCGGCTGCTCGGCATGGCGAAGGTGATCTGGTTCGACGGCGTGCGCGGCGAGGACATCACCGACGCGCACGTCGACTCGCCGGCCCGTTTCGTCGCGCCCGGAGTCGTCCTCCTGGACCGGGCGTTCCCGGGCGAGCCCGCGGACTCCTGGTCCCGCTCGGCCGATCAGGCCAGGCGGGTCCTCAAGGACGCCACGGACGCGCGCGGAAAGAAGAACGAGGCCATCGACCTGCCGCAGCCCGCCCCCGCCCCCGACCGCACCGGCCCCGAGATGCCCACCTCGTACGTCAACTTCTACGTCGCCAACGGGGCCGTGTTCGTACCGGAGTTGGGCGACGCCAAGGCCGACGACCGCGCCAACGGGATCCTGCGCGACCCCTTCCCCGGCCGCGGAGTCGTCGCCGTGAAGATCGACGCCATCGCCTCAGGCGGGGGCGGCATCCACTGCTCGACCCACGAACAGCCGGGCGCCCGCGGAGTGAGGCGGGGGCGCCCGGTCCGGTGGGGAGGCGGGGCGGTCCGCCGGGAACCCACGCCCTGGATCCTCCGTCTGCCGGGGCAGGAAGTCGGTCCCGGCGCTGTGGCCCGAACGCCTCGATCTCGTCCGGGTGTTCACGCGGCGGGCCGGCAGGTGGTCGTCCCGGGCGGTGGCGCGGCATCTCTTGGAGGGCGGCGTCTGGCCTCGTTCAGAACTCGGAGTTGGCGAACCAGCGCTCCAGCAGCTCCGCGTCCCCGCTCGTCTCCACCGACCCGGCCGAGCGGTCGAGGCGGCCGTAGACGAGCAGCAGGAGGTCGGCGGCGGTTCCCCGGACGGTGGCGTCGGCGGCCGTGCCGTTCGCGTCCGGGACGAGGCCGAAGCCGTCGGGGCGCAGCTGTACGAGCCATTCGCCGTCCGTGTCCGCGCACACGAAGCGGATGTGCTGGACGGACCCGGCGGCGCGCAGATTCGCGACCTTGGGTGCGAAGAACGCGGCGAAGGGGAGGTTGACCAGGAACTCGTCGACGCCGTCCCGGGCGAGCGCGCGGTCGATCTCGGAGTCCAGCCCCAGAGTCCGCTCCGCGTCGAAGCGGTGCACCAGGACCTCGAACAGCATCCGGCGCACCCAGAAGCGGGCGTGGCCGTCCGCGCCCCAGACCCACATCGGCGCGTCGAGGTCCGTGCTCGCGAACGCCTGCGCCGCCTCGGCCGCGCCCGACGCGAGCCAGTCGGCGTAGCCGTCCTCCCGCTCCGGCAGCCGCAGGTCCACGTCGCGGCTCTTGGGCCGCTCCTGGACGCGACCGCGCAGCAGCGCCGTGAACATGCGCTGCGCGCCGCCGGTGTGCTTGATCAGGTCGACCAGGGTCCAGCCCGGGCAGGTGGGTACGGCGAGCGTCAGGTCGGCGCCCTTGACCAGGCCCGCGAACCGGGCGCTCTCCGCGGCGACGGCCGTGCGGTGGTCGAGCGGTTCGGCAGTGTTCATGGTGTCGCGCCTCCTGGCATACCGGTTCTGCTTCACCGGCAGCGTGTCACAGCCGCCCCGGCCGGGTGCGGGCGGGCAGGCGGCTCGCGCGTGGGGTGCGCCCGCTACTTCACCGCGGCACTGGCCAGCACCGCGTCGACCACCTGGCTGTCGGTCGGCTCGGGTGACTCGGTGACGCCGAGCAGGAAGGCCGAGCGGTCGCCGCTCCGCGTGACGATGGTCAGGCGCAGCCGGCCCGCCCTGCCGGTGTCGTCGTGCACGCTCAGCGCCACCGTGTACGCGGGACGGCCGCTCACCGCCGTGGCCCTGGACTCCTCCACCACCGACTTGCCGTCCGGGTAGAAGAACTCCGCGTTGGACCGGGCCGCCGTCTCCGTACACTGCTTCAGGGCCGACTCGTCGATCCCCCTGCCGCGCCCGGCGAGTACGGCGGCGCCGCCCTGGCCCTCGGGCCCCTTGGTGGTGATCGAGGAAGTGAAGGCCTGGATCAGATCCTTGCCGTCGTTGCGCTTCCAGCCCTCGGGCACGGCGTACGAGAGCCCGGCCGAGGCATCCGTCACGCGCGGCCGCCCGGCCAGCGGGGAGCTGTCCTCGTCCCGGGTCAGCCACCACACCGCCGCCCCGGCCACGAGCACCAGGACCAGCGCGCCGACGATGACGCCTACGATCCGGGCGCGCCGGGTGCGCGGCTGTCCGGGCTGGACCGGAGCCATCGGCTGAAGGGGCGGCGGGCTGACGGAGGGCGGTGTTGTCATGGCCCCAGCTTCCGGGGCGAGGCCGGGCGCGGACCTGAGCGGTCGTACTCAGCCCGGTGCCCACAGGTACTCACCACTACTCAGACCACTCACCCGTACTCAGACCACTCACCCGTACTCAGACCACTCACCCGTAGCCGGCTCCCTGGGGCACGCCAGTTCCATCCGTCCCGTTTCGGTCCGCCGCGACCAGGGGAAGTAACCCCGCCATGACCACACTTGGCGCTGTCTTCCGTCCGCAGAACGCTCCCGAACGCCTCCGCTCCGTCGCCCTCGCGGCCGACTCCGCCGGTCTCGAACAGCTCTGGCTCTGGGAGGACTGCTTCCTGGAGAGCGGCATCGCCAGTGCGGCGGCGGCGCTGGCGTGGACCGAGCGGCTGCACGTGGGCGTCGGGCTGCTGCCGGTGCCGCTGCGCAATGTGGCGCTGACCGCGATGGAGAGCGCGACGCTGCACCGGCTCTTCCCCGGCCGCGTCACCCTGGCCGTGGGCCACGGGGTGCAGGACTGGATGGAGCAGGTCGGGGCGCGGGCCGAGTCGCCGCTGACGCTGCTGCGGGAGCATCTCGGTGCGCTGCGCGGCTTGTTGGGCGGGGAGAGCGTCACCGTCGCCGGACGCTATGTGCGGCTCGACGGGGTCGCGCTGGACTATCCGCCGCACGGGCCCGCCCCGGTGCTGTCGGGCGCGACCGGCCCGCGCACCCTGCGTCTGTCCGGCGAGGCGTCCGACGGCAGCGTCCTGGTGGCGGGCACCGGCCCGGACGGGGTGCGCCGGGCCCGTACGCTCGTCGACGAAGGCCGGGCCGCGGCCGCCCGCACCGACCACCACCCCCTGGTCGTCCATCTGCTCGCCGCCACCGGGCCGGACGCCGCCGAGCGGGTGCGTGCGGAGCTCACGGCGAAGAAGGGCGGGGACGGCTTCGCCGTGGCCGGGGACGCCGCTGCCGTCGCGGAGGCGGTGCGGCGGCTCGCCGAGGCCGGGGCGGACAGTGTGATCCTCGAACCCACCGCCGACGAGCCGGACGCCGAGGCGTTCGTCCGGTTCACCGCCGAGGAGGTCCGCCCGCTGGTGCCGTGACCGCCCGCCCGTTCCTCACCCGACGGTCGAGGGCGCGAGGGTGAAGCCGGAGCCCTCGCGCCGGACCTCGACGAGACCGGCCCCGGCGAAGTGTGCCGGAACGACCAACTCCCGCTCGGTCGCGGCCCGTTCGAGGATGCGGCGGCGGCTGGCCACTGCCTGGCCCGCGTCGAGGCAGAAGCCGCTGTTGCAGGACGGGTCGAGGATCTGCACCGGGCTGTGCAGCAGGTCCCCCACGAAGACCGCCCGGTCGGTCCCGGACGCGAGCCGCAGGACGGACGAGCCGGGGGTGTGGCCGGGGGCGGACTCCAGGGTGAGGTGTTCGTCGATGCGGTACGAGCCGTCCCACAGCACGGCCTGCCCCGCCCGGTGGACCGGCGCCACGCTGTCCTCGTAGAGCAGCCGGTCGTCCCGGCGGACGCCGTTCGCGTACGAGTTGTCCGGTCCGTAGTGGAAGTCGTCGGCGGCGGGGAGGAGATAGCGGGCGTTGGGGAACGTGGGCACCCACTCCCCGTCGACGTCCCTGGTGTTCCAGCCGACGTGGTCGCTGTGGATGTGCGTGTTGACGACGACGTCGACGTCCTCGGGGCGCACACCGGCCCGCGCCAGAGCGCCGAGGAAGTCGCCCTGCCAGTGGTGGAAGCGCGGCGAGTCGGGCCGCTCGCGCCCGTTGCCCACTCCGGTGTCGACCAGAACGGTCCGTCCGCCGCTGCGCAGCACCCACGTCTGGAGCGCGAGCACCGCCGTGTCGCTCTCCGGCTCCCAGTGGTCGGGTGCCAGCCAGTCCTCGTTGTCCTTCCACACCTCGGCGCCGGACTCCGGGACGAGGCCACGGGCGGGCACGAACGGCCCCTGCCACTCGACGGCCCGCGTGACCTCGACGTCCCCCAGCGTGATGCTCTGCTCGCTCTCCATGCTCATGCCTTCGACCGTACGGCGGAGCGGGTGAGCTTCTCAATGCCTGTTCGGCTCATCTGGATACGCATACGTCTCATCGTCGGCCCAGGAGATACGCTGCCGGGGTGGACGTGGTGAGCGATGCGATCTCAGCCGTACGGATGGGGCGGCCCTCCTCCAACCGGGTGCGGGCCAGCGGAAGCTGGTGCACACGCCTCGCCCCGTACGACGGAGCCGGTTTCCACATCGTCCTTGAGGGCTCCTGCTGGCTGCTGCCCGACGCCGGCGCCCCGGTCGCGCTCGGCGTGGGTGACGCGGTGCTGCTGCCGCACGGCGCGGGGCACGTGCTCGCGGACTCCGCCGTCGACGCGGAGGCCGTGGCGCGGGCGCTGCCGTTCGACGACTGGTCCGGTGGCGGGTATCCGCCCTCGGGGCCGATGTCTTCCGTCTCCGCCGACGCGCAGGCGCAACTCCATGTGCTCTGCGGGAAGTACCGGCTCGACCACAGCCGTGTCCACCCGCTCATGGCGGAGCTGCCGCAGGTCGTCCATCTGCCGCACCGAGTGGGCCGCCACCCCGAACTCCGTGCCGCGATCGACCTGTTGGGCGGCGAGCTCGGCGGCCCGCGCCCCGGCGCGGGCATCGCGGTCACCAGCCTGCTCGACCTCCTGCTCGTCTATATGATCCGGGCCTGGATGAGCGAGAGCACGGCCGGAGCGTGGTCGGCCGCGCTGGGCGACCCGGTGGTGGCGAGCGCTCTGCGCGCGCTGCACGCGGATCCGGCCGCCCCGTGGAGCAACGACCGGCTGGCCGCCGAGGCTGGTGTCTCCCGCCCCACCCTGGCCCGCCGGTTCACCGCGCTGGTGGGCCGCCCGCCGATGGCGTACCTCACCTGGTGGCGGCTGACCCGCGCGGCGACCCTGCTCCGCGACACGACCGACCCTCTGGCCGCCATCGCCGCCCGGATCGGCTACGGCACCCCGTACGCCTTCTCCCACGCCTTCAGCAGGGAGTTCGGCACCACGCCCGGCCGCTACCGCGAAGGCCGTCAAGGAGATCGCGCCCGCGGACCGGCCTAGCCGGGGGAGCATGGTGGTGTGCCGATACGCAGAGGAACACCACCGCAGCCCACCCCGGTCGACGACCCCCTCCTGGAGCAGGCCCTCTCCGACCTCGACTGGTACGCGCGGACACGCGACCGGGCCCGGCGGTGGCACTGGACCACCGAACTCGGCGCGCTGCTCACCGGCGCCGCCACCGTGGTCGCGGCGGGCATCCCGGCGCCCGCCGCGGCCACCGCCACGCTGGCCGGACTCACCGTCTTCATCGGTGGATTCCGGCAGGTGTTCAACCACACCGAGCGCCATGTGCTCGCCGCGGAGGCCTGGTCGAGGCTGCGGCTGGCGATCCGGCGCTACCGGCTGATCCCGGAGGGGGAACGGGACGAGGCGAGCCGCCGCCGGCTGCAGGAGGAGATCGAGGACGTGGCGACCACCGAGCTGCAGAACTGGGCCGCGGGCCGCCGTGGACTGCGGCCGGGAGCGATGCCGGGAAGTCAGCTGCCGCAGTGACACCGTGGGATCTGTTTCCATAGAGGCTCGTCACCGGCGCTGTCTGCAAGGAGTTGGCCCTGAACACCTGGGGTGCGGAGGTGGTGTCGGCCGCGCTGCTGCTGGCGGTGCTGGTGTGCGCGGTGGTACGGCCGTGGGGCTGGCCCGAGGCGGTGGTGGCGGTTCCGGCGGCGGGCGTGGTCATCGCCTGCGGGGCGATCTCACTGGAGCACGCGCAGGCCGAGGCCGCACGCCTCGGGCCGGTCATCGGCTTTCTGGCGGCGGTGCTGGTGCTCGCCCGGCTCTGCGACGACGAGGGGTTGTTCCAGGCCTGCGGGGCCTGGATGGCCCGCACCGCCGCGGGGAGGCCGCGCCGCCTGCTGGCGCAGGTGTTCGCGGTCGCCTCGGTCATCACGGCGGTGCTCAGCCTGGACGCCACGGTTGTACTGCTCACCCCGGTGGTGTTCGCCACCGCCGCGCGGCTCGGCGCACGGCCAAAACCCCACGTCTACGCCTGCACCCATCTGTCGAACACGGCGTCGCTGCTGCTGCCCGTCTCCAACCTCACCAACCTGCTCGCGTTCGCGGCGAGCGGGCTCAGCTTCACCCGGTTCGCCGCACTCATGACGTTGCCGTGGCTGGCGGCCATCGGGGTCGAGTACGTGGTGCTGCGGCGGTTCTTCGCCACCGACCTGGACGCCGGGGCCGTGGTCCCGTCCGGCGCCGAGCCGCCCCGACTGCCGCTGTTCGCCCTGCTGACCGTGGCGGGCACACTGGCCGGGTTCGTCCTCACCTCGGCGGTCGGGGCCGACCCGGCCTGGGCGGCGGCGGCCGGCGCGCTCGTGCTTGCGACCCGCGCGCTGGTGCGGCGCCGCACCACACCCGCCGCCCTCGTCGGTGCCGCGGCGCTGCCGTTCCTCGCCTTCGTGCTCGCCCTGGGCATCGTGGTCCGCGCCGTGGTCGACAACGGGCTCGCCTCCGGCCTCGCCCATCTGGTCCCCGACGGCACCGGCCTGCTCGCACTGCTCGGCGTGGCCGCGCTGGCCGCCGTACTGGCCAACGTCATCAACAACCTGCCCGCCGTCCTGGTCCTGCTGCCGCTGACCGCGCCGACCGGCCCGGGCGCCGTGCTCGCGGTGCTGCTCGGCGTCAACATCGGGCCCAACCTCACCTACGCCGGATCACTCGCGACCCTGCTGTGGCGGCGCATCGTCCGGGAGCACGACAGTGACGTCGACCTGCGGGAGTTCACCCGGCTCGGTCTTCTCGTCGTGCCCCTCGCCCTGGCGCTCGCCGTGCTGGCACTGTGGGGGTCGCTGCACGTGCCCGGAGGCTGATGCACCATGACCGTCGTCGTCTGGATCACCGAAGGTTCCTGGCCCGCGTGCGTCGACGCCGCCCGCGCCCACACGGCGGACGGCGCCGACATCGTGCTCCTCCATGTCACCGGCCAGGACGTCCCGGGCGTCGCCCACGGCGCCTACGCGGGTCTCCTCGGCCGCGGCCACCCCGAGCGCGACCCCGGCACCCGCCTGGAGCACCTGGCCGATGTCTCCGCCCAGGACCTGCTGCGCGCCGCCGCCGAACGCCTTGGCCGCCCGTGCCGGTGCCAGGAGCGCACCGGACGCACGGAACGGGAGGTCGTGGCCGAGGCCGAGGGCGCCGACCTGCTGGTCTTCGCCCGCGACGGCGACCGCTCCCGGCTGGGACCGAAGAGCCTGGGCCCCGCCTCCCGTTTTGTCCTCGACCATGCCCCCTGCCCCGTCCTCGTGGTCTGGCCCGAACCGGCGCCGGGGGCCGCCACGCTCCCGCCGGTGCCGCCGGACCGGGGGTAGCCCCGGCCCCGGTACCACGGCTCAGGTGACCTGCCACTGCTGGTACGTGGAGCCGTTGGCCGCCTGCTGGGTGACCAGGGCGCCGTCGGCGGCGGACGCGGTGGTCAGCAGGAGCGCGCTGTTCTTGTTGGCGACCGTGTAGCGGCCTCCGCCGAGGCCGGTGAGCTGCCAGTGCTGGCTGTCGCGGGCGGTGCAGGTTGCCTGGACGACGGCGGCGCCCGCTGTGGTGGCGCCTCCGGCCACGTCCGCGCAGAGCTTGGAGGAGCCGTTCACCATCGTGTAGCTGCCGTCGCCGTTGAGGGTCAGCCGCCACTGCTGGTTGGGCCCGCCGTGCGGGGTCCAGGTGATCAGCTGGGTGCCGGACGTGCCGGAGCTCGCCGGGTCGTCGAGGGCCTTGCCGCCCGCGGTGAGGGTGCGGGTTCCGCCCAACTGGCCTCCGTACGCCTCGAATTCGTACAGCGAGTACCCGTACGAGGTGCCGCGCTGGGTGGCGTACAGGCGGATGTGGCGGCCGGAGCCGGACAGCCCGGTGAGGTCCTGGACACCGCCGGTGCCGCTGGTGGTGGAGTAGAGGGTGCGCCAGGTCGTGGCGTCGTCGGAGAGCTGGATCTGGAAGGCCTTGCCGTACGCGGCCTCCCAGCGGAGCACCACGCGGTTGACGTTCTGGGTGGAGCCGAGGTCGACCTGGAGCCACTGCGGGTCGGTGTACGCGCTGGACCAGCGGGTGGCGGGGTCGCCGTCGGTGGCCGAGGCGGGCGGGAAGTTCGCGGTCTCGGTGCTGGAGGCGGTGGTGGGTCGGTTGCGGGCGAGATTGCCCGGCTGGGCCGGGCCGGGCCAGGCGGGGTTGTGGCCGACGGCCGCGACGATCGGGGTGAACGAGGCGTAACCGCTCGTGGGCTTCGGGGACCCCCAGGTCTGCTGGGCCAGGCCGCGCAGCGGGTACATGATGCCGCCCGCGATCTGGTCCTCGGTCTCGGCGTTGGGGTTGTCGCACCACACGTGGATCAGCGAGCCCGGGTTCCCGGCCGGGTCGGTGAGGGTGTTGCCGCCCTGGAAGAGGTCCGGCGTCCACGTCTCGTACATCCACTTGGTGTCGGGTTTGGCGCCCCCGAGGACGTAATAGGTGGGTGTCCAGGACTCGTTGGCCACGGTGTGCCCGGCCGCCGCCAACTGCTGGGGGGTGAGGCCGTAGTTGTACCAGTACTCGACGAGGATGTCCGCGTTCGGGGTGACGGTGCCGTCACCGGACTTGATGCCGTCGTTCCACATCCGGGTGGTCTTCCCGCCCGCCCGCACCAGCGTGTCGGCCCAGTTGACGTACCCGTAGTAGGTGTCCTTGGCGGTGGCGTTCGCGCCGTAGTGGGCGCGGGCGTAGCTGAGCAGCTGGGGGTAGCTGTTGTAGTCGGTGACGTACTCGTCCGCGCCGATGTGCCAGTACCGGGCGGCGAAGAGCGGCAGGTACTCGTTGATCAGGTCTTTGATCAGGGTGTACGAGCCGGGCAGCGAGAGGTCGATGAACTCGGCGCTGGCCGTGCCGGAGCTGTTCTTGAGCTTGAGTTCGGGGTGGGCGGCCAGGACCGCGTTCATGTGCCCGGGTGTGTCGATCTCCGGGACGATGGTGACGTGGTATTTCTGCCCGAGCGCCACCAGGCCGGCGATGTCCTGCTTGGTGTAGTGGTCGGCGGAGACGATCTCGGGGTGGGTGGAGCTCTCCAGGCGGAAGCCGAAGGTGTCCGACAGATGGAAGTGGAAGTAGTTGAGCTTGAGGTAGGCCAGCTCCTTGATGTGCTGCTGGACCCAGGCGACGGTGAAGAACTTCCGGCCCTGGTCGATCATGATGCCGCGCTCGGGTTTGGTGGGCCAGTCCACGGCCGTCCCGGCGGGTACCGAGGCGGACTGGTGCAGCAGTTGGAGGAGGGTGCGGGTGCCGTAGAAGGCGCCGGTGTCGGTCCCGGCCCGGATGGTGACGGCCTGATCGACGGTCATCCGGTAGCCCTCGGCGGGCAGTGTGCCCTCGCCGAGTGTGAGCCCGATGTCGCCGGCGGCGGGCGTCCCCGTGACGACGGCCACGGTCCGCCCGGTCTGCGCGCCGAGATCGTCCGCCAACGTGGCTGCCTCGTCGGAGAGTTGGGCGGTGTAGGCGGGGTCGACGGTGATCCGGCTGGTGGCGGTGAAGGTGTAGGTGCCGGAGCCGGCCGTCCACTGCCGCAGTGCCGGAACGGTCTGCGGGGGCGCGGCGGCCGCCCGTGCGGGCGCGGCGGCGACGCCGGGCAGGGCGAGTGCGGCCAGCGCGCAGACCGCGGCGATCAGGAATCTGAGCAGTCGCATGGCGTATCCCTGGTCATGAGAGGGGCAGGGGGCTTGCGAGGCATGTGGCGCACCAGTGCAGCGCAGTGGCGCGCACATGTCAATAGATGCTCGAAACGGCGCCGTATCGAGCGCGATCGCGCAGGAACGTCGTCGGGAACCGGCCGTGTCCGTGCGAGAAAACCTGAGAAGCGATGACGAAGACACATGTACTCCGGCTGTCCGCGGCAGTGGGATCGGGCCACCGCTCCTCGGAGGGAAAGGGCGACGACCTGTGCCACGCCTGCGAAGAGCCCTCGCGGCAGCGGCAGCGGCAGCGGCCGCGGCCATCCCCCTGATTGCCGACGTGGACCGACGCCCATACGGCGCTTCAGCAGTGGACGATCACCTGACGGGGCCGCGAACGGCCGCGCACCTCAGCCCTGTGCGGTCGTGAAGACCCCCGCACGTGCGGCGGCGGCCGCGGCCTCGGCGGCGCGGTCCGCGGCCGCCTCGTCGAGCGGGGCGCCGGTGGTCAGGAGGCGGTAGTAGAGGGGGGCCGAGACCGCGCGGATCACTTCGCGGGTGTCGGTCCCCTCCGCCAACTCCCCTCGCTCGACGGCCTGTTGGACGCACACAGCCCATTCCTCGACGCGCGTCTCGTAGAAGCGGTGCAGGGCGGCGGCCGTCTGGGCGTCGCAGGTCGCGGCGGCGATCACCGCCTTGAAGAGGGCGCCCTGGCGGGCGTCGGCCAGGGTGCGCCGGACGAGCCGGGCGTTGGCACGCAGATCGCCCAGGAGTGTCCCCGTCTCCGTGCGCGGCAGCGACTGCTCGGCCATGTCCGCGAGCAGGTCGGCGACGAGACCGGCCGGAGTGCCCCAGCGCCGGTAGACCGTGGTCTTGCCGACCTCGGCGCGGCGGGCCACATCGGCGAGGTCCAGCTGGGCGAGACCGCCCTCCGCGAGCGCGTCACCGGCGGCGCCGAGCACCGCGGCCCGTACGCGAGCGGTCCGGCCACCGGGGCGGAGGGTCCCGGGGTCTGCGTCTCCCGAAGCCATAACGGGACTCCTGTTCCATTAATGGGTGAGGCTCTGCTACGTTGTGGACATCGTAACGGAACCACAGAACCGTTAGCGATCGCCGACCGGCGACCGCACCGGCTGTGCACGGAGAGGAATCTGTCATGGAATACAGGAGGCTGGGCGCGTCGGGGCTGATGGTTCCGGCACTGAGCTTCGGCGCCGGGACGTTCGGCGGGCGCGGAGAGCTCTTCAGCGCCTGGGGCGACACCGACGCGGAGCAGGCGCGCCGACTGGTGGACATCTGCCTGGAGGCCGGGGTCACCATGTTCGACACCGCCGACGTCTACTCCGCCGGCGCCTCGGAGGAGGTGCTCGGCGCGGCGATCAAGGGTCGACGTGACGAGGTGATCCTCTCCACCAAGGCCGGACTGCCGATGGGCGACGGGCCGGGCGACGCGGGCACTTCCCGCTCACGCCTCATCCGCAGCGTCGAGGACGCGCTGCGCCGCCTGGGCACGGACTACATCGACCTCTTCCAACTGCACGCCTTCGACGCGGGCACCCCGATCGAGGAGGTCATGTCCACGCTCGACGACCTCGTACGGGCCGGAAAGATCCGCTACACCGGCGTCTCCAACTTCTCCGGCTGGCAGCTGATGAAGTCGCAGGCCACGGCGGACCGGCACGGCTACCGGCGCTATGCGGCGCACCAGGTGTACTACTCCCTCGTGGGCCGTGACTACGAGTGGGAGCTGATGCCGCTCGCGGCCGACCAGGGTGTCGGCGCGGTGGTGTGGAGCCCGCTCGGCTGGGGCCGGCTCACCGGCAAGATCCGCCGCGGGCAGCCGCTGCCGGAGCAGAGCCGTCTGCACCGCACCGCGGACTACGGCCCGCCCGTCGAGGACGAGCTGCTCCACCGGGTGGTCGACACCCTCGACGAGCTGGCGGAGGAGACCGGCAGGACGATCCCGCAGATCGCCCTCAACTGGCTGCTGCGCCGCCCCACCGTCTCCTCCGTCATCATCGGCGCCCGCAACGAGGAGCAGCTCCGGCAGAACCTCGGCGCGCTCGGCTGGACCCTGACGACCGAGCAGGTGGCGCGCCTGGACGCCGCGAGCACCCGGACCGCGCCCTACCCGTACTACCCGTACGAGCGCCAGGAGGGGTTCGCCCGGCTCAACCCGCCGATGACGGGCCGGGCGGTGGCCGGAAAGGCGTAGGCCCCGCCGGGGATCAGGCGGTGTACTCCGGGATGTTCGCCTCGGCCCAGGCGGCGAGGACGCGGGCGCAGTCGGCGACCGACTCACGCCATGTCCTGGCAGCGCCCTCGCCCGCCTCGTCGCTGACGTGCTTGACGATGTCGAGGGGGACCCCGGCCCGCCGCGCGACGGACGCGAGCGCGTAGCCCTCCATGTCGACGAGGTGGGCCCGCAGCGCCAGACGGGCGCGCGCTTCCTCGTCGGCTATGAACGAGTCGCCGGTCGCCAGCGTCGGCCCGCCCCGGTCGGACACATCGAGCGGCGGACCGTACATCTCGCCGGTCAGCGCGGCCAGTACGTCACTGTCCAGGTCGTGCTGGAGCACCGAGCCGATGACATGGGTGCCGGTCCACCCGGGGCGCAGTGCCCCGGCCGTCCCCAGGTTGACGATCCGGGAGGGGTGCGGCCCGCGCCCCAGGACCGTGGCCAGCGCGCCCGCCGCGTTCACCTTGCCCATACCGGTGAGGAGGACGGGCAGATCCGTGTCGAGGAACTGCGCCTCTTCCTTGACGGCCAGCACGAGCAGCGGGCGGTTGGTGGCGATGTGTCCTGAGAGCTCCATGGGGACCAGGGTATTTCCGCGCGCCCAGTGCTACAGCGGCGGGTCATGTGCGGGGAGGGGTGCCGTGTGGAGGTGTGCCCCTGACCTGCGCCCAGTTTGATCCTCGCGTTTCAAGGAAGGCGCAGCGGAGGGACGGCACACGCGTCCCGCCCGCATCCCGTTGACCGGGATCGCTACCCAGGAATGGAGAACACAGTGGCTGCCGTGAAGAGCTCGTTGCCGGATGCCGACCTGAAGGTCGTGGGGACCGCGCTGCAGGGTGCCCTGGTGGATTTGGTGGATCTGTCGCTGGCGGCCAAGCAGGTGCACTGGAACGTGGTCGGCCCGCGCTTCCGCTCGGTCCACCTCCAGCTCGACGAGGTGGTCACCACAGCGCGTCAGCACTCCGACGTGGTGGCGGAGCGCGCCTCCGCGCTCGGTGTCGCGCCGGACGGCCGGGCCGCCACCGTGGCGGCGACCTCCGCTATCGGCACCGTTCCGGAGGGCTGGATCAAGGACACCGAGGCCGTGCAGGTGCTGGTGGTCGCCCTGGGCAGGGTGATCGAGCGTATGCGCGAGCGGATCGCGGCGACGGAGAAGCCGGATCCGGTCACCCAGGACCTGCTCATCGGCCTGACCGGGGAACTGGAGAAGCACGCCTGGATGTTCCAGGCGGAAGACGCCTGACCTCGCCGGGCAGCCGACGGCTAGAGGTGGTGGTCGTGCTCCGGGCCCTCCGGCCCCTGCGGCGCTTCGGTGTCGGGGGTGTCGGGCGTCTGCCAGGAGTCCGCGCGCGGCTGGGGCTCCTGCGGGGGCTTCGGCTGCCGCGCGGCCCGGCGGCTGCCGTACCAGAAGGCCGCGAGCAGTACGGCCACGACGAGGATGCCCACGATCAGGAACAGCCAGGAGGACGAGCTGCTCGCGGCGAGGGTCTGGGAGAGCGTGAGGGTGTTCATGGGTGGCTCCTAAGCGGGCGGTGGCTTCTGTCGAGCGGGTGGCTTCTATGCGAGCCGCGGCAGGACCTTGGTGCGGTAGAAGTCGAAGAAGCCGCGCTGCCCCTTTCCGATCTGGTTGACGTACACGGTGTCGAACCCGGCGTCGGCGTACTCGCGCACCGCGGCGACGTGCATGTCCACGTCGTCCCCGCAGGGCACGTTCTCGCCGACGCGCCCGGGCGTCACCAGCTCGGACGCCTGCTCGAAGTGGCGCGGTGTCGGCAGCACCTGCGGCAGCTCGCCGGGCAGCTGCTCGTTGGCCCACAGCCGGTGGGCCTCGCGGACCGCCTCCTCGCGGTCGGGACCCCAGCACACCTTCAGACCGGCGAGCACGGGTTTGCCACCGCCCCCTCCGCGCCGGAAGCGCTCGATCAGCGCGGTGTCGGGTGCCATGGCGATCAGACCGTCCCCGGCCCGGCTTGCCAGCTCCCCGGCCTGCGGTCCGAAGGCCGACACGTCGATGGGCACGGGCTCGTCCGGGACGGTGTACAGGCGGGCGTTCTCCACGGTGTAGTGCTTGCCCCGGTGGCTGATCTGTTCACCGGTGAACAGCAGCCGCATCACCTGGATGGCCTCTTCCAGCATCTCCAGCCGCACCGCGGCCTCCGGCCAGGCGTCGCCGAGGATGTGCTCGTTGAGCGCCTCGCCCGAGCCCACGCCGAGCCGGAAGCGGCCACCGAGCTGTACGGCGCTGGTGGCGGCGGCCTGGGCCACGACCGCCGGGTGGACGCGTACGGTCGGGCACGTCACCGCGGTCTCCACCGGCAGGGACACGGCCTCCGACAGCGCGCCGATCACCGACCAGACGAACGGGGACTGGCCCTGGCTGTCGTTCCAGGGGTGGTAGTGATCGGATATCCAGAGTGAGGTGAATCCCGCCTGCTCGGCCATCCGGGCCTGTTCGACCAGCTCGGCGGGTGTGTGCTCCTCGCTGGACAGAAAGTAGCCGTACTCGGTCATGGCCGCTCCTTCGGACGCGCTGGTGCACGCCGGGTGACCGGTGGGCGCGAAAGGAAACATCCACCCCGCGACCGTGTGAGGCGCCCGCACAGGGGTACCGGCGGAAGCGCGTCGGTCGGGCCCGTGGCAGGCCCGGTCGGTGGCGGAGTGGTTTCGACGGAGAGGGTTTTCCATGGGCGCGACCGGCGGGACGGCTCCACATGACGGTGTGCGGCAGGACCGCCCCTCGCTGGAGCAGGCGCTGCGCGACCGGGTGGACGGCGAGGTGCGCTTCGACCCGGGCAGCCGCGCGGCCTACGCCACCGACGCCTCCCACTACCGCCAGGTGCCGATCGGCGTCGTGGTGCCGCGCACGGTCGAGGCCGCGGTCACCGCGATCGAGGTGGGCCGGGAGTACGACGCTCCGGTGCTCTCGCGGGGCGGCGGCACCAGTCTGGGCGGGCAGTGCACCAACGCGGCTGTGGTCGTCGTCGACTGGACCAAGTACTGCCACCGGCTCGTCTCCGTCGACCCCGGGCGGTGTACGTGCGTCGTCGAGCCCGGTCTCGTACTGGACGAACTCAACCGCAAACTGGTGCCCCACCGGCTGAAGTTCGGGCTCAAACCCGCCACCCACAACCACTGTTCGCTGGGTGGCATGATCGGCAACAACTCGGGCGGCGCCTCGGCCCAGGCGTACGGGAAGCTCGTGCGGCGCCTCGGCCCAGGTGTACGGGAAGACGGCCGACAACGTACGGCGCCTGGAGGTCCTCACCTACGACGGCACCCGCCCACGATGAGCCGGGCCGCCACCGTGCGGACCCACTGCCACCAGCACGCGGTGCTCAAGGGCGACGCCGACCGCGAGCTGATGCGCCGCAGCGGCCTGGACGCCGGATGCTGCGGTCTCGCCGGGAACTTCGGCTTCGAGCGCGGCCACTACGAGCTGTCCATGAAGATCGGCGAGCAGGGCGTGCTCCCCGCCGTGCGTGACACCGCGCCCGGCGCGCTGGTGCTCGCCGACGGCTTCAGCTGCCGCACGCAGATCGAGCAGGGCGGCACCGGCCGCCGCGCACTCCACCTCGCGGAGGCGCTCGCCCTGGGCCTCGACGGCCCACTTCCCGCGCACCACCCGGAAAGGGCCGCCGACCGCCCCTCCACCCGCTGACACCCGCTGACACCCGCTGAGTGTCCCCGAGTCCCCACCCCTGGAAAGGTCATCCCGTGTCGATGAAAGTCTCCGACTACGTTCTGGAACGGCTGCGGCAGTGGGAGGTCGAGCACGTCTTCGCCTATGCGGGCGACGGCATCAACGGCCTGCTCGCCGCCTGGGGCCGGGCCGACGACAAGCCCCGGTTCATCCAGGCGCGGCATGAGGAGATGGCCGCGTTCGAGGCGGTGGGGTACGCCAAGTTCTCCGGGCGGGTGGGGGTGTGCGCGGCCACGTCCGGCCCCGGCGCGATCCATCTGCTCAACGGCCTCTACGACGCCAAGCTCGACCATGTGCCGATCGTGGCGATCGTCGGTCAGACCAACCGCAGCGCCATGGGCGGCTCGTACCAGCAGGAGGTCGATCTGCTGAGCCTGTACAAGGACGTGGCCTCCGAATACTGCGAGATGGTGACCGTCCCCGAGCAACTGCCCAACGTCATCGACCGGGCCATGCGCACCGCCGCCGCCCGGCGGACCGTGACCGCCGTGATCATTCCGGCCGATGTGCAGGAACTCGACTACACCCCGCCCGGCCACGCCTTCAAGATGGTGCCCTCCAGCCTCGGCGCCGCCCACTACGCCCCCGTCCCCGCCGACGACGAGATCGCCAGGGCCGCCGAGGTGCTGAACGCGGGGGAGAAGGTGGCCGTGCTGATCGGGCAGGGCGCGCGGGGCGCCCGGGCCGAGGTCGAGCAGCTCGCGGACGTGCTGGGCGCGGGCGTCGCCAAGGCGCTGCTCGGCAAGGACGCGCTCCCCGACGACCTGCCGTACGTCACCGGCGCGATCGGCCTGCTGGGCACCCGGCCCTCGTACGAGCTCATGCAGGACTGCGACACGCTGCTCGTGGTGGGGTCGAGCTTCCCGTACACGCAGTTCCTGCCCGGATTCGACCAGGCGCGGGCGGTGCAGATCGACATCGACCCGTTCATGGTCGGACTGCGCTACCCGTTCGAGGTCAACCTCGTCGGCGACGCCCGCGAGACGCTGACCCGGCTGCTGCCCAGGCTCAAGCGCAAGAAGCACGACAAGTGGCGGAAGAAGATCGAGAAGGACACCGCCCGCTGGTGGCAGGTGATGGAGCGGCGCGCGGCGGTCGACGCGGACCCGATCAACCCCGAGTACGTGGTGCACGCCCTCGACGCCCTGCTGCCCGACGACGTCATCCTCGCCGCGGACTCCGGTTCGGCCGCCAACTGGTACGCACGGCACCTGCGGATGCGCGGCACCATGCGCGGTTCGCTCTCCGGCACGCTGGCCACGATGGGGCCGGGCGTCCCGTATGTGATCGGCGCCAAGTTCGCCCACCCGGACCGCCCGGCCATCGCGATCGTCGGCGACGGGGCGATGCAGATGAACGGGCTCGCGGAGCTGATCACCGTGTCCAAGTACTGGCGCGAGTGGGAGAACCCCTCTCTGATCGTCGCCGTGCTCAACAACCAGGACCTCAACCAGGTCACCTGGGAGATGCGCGCCATGTCCGGCGCGCCGCAGTTCCTGCCGTCCCAGGAGCTGCCCGATGTGCCGTACGCGGACTTCGCGCGCTCCATCGGACTCGACGGCGTACGGGTGGAGAAGCCCGGTGACGTCGAGGGCGCCTGGCGGCGGGCGCTCGACGCGGACCGGCCGTTCGTGGTCGAGTTCCGCACCGACCCGGCGGTGCCGCCGATCCCGCCGCACGCCTCGCTCGACCAGATCGAGGCCGCCGCGGCCTCGATCGTGAAGGGCGACAGCGACCGGGTCGGCATGATCCGGCAGGGGCTGAAGGCGAAGGTGCAGGAGATGCTGCCGGGCAGCAGGCGCCGGGAGGACCGGCCCGGCGCCGGCGGCGACGCCTGACGCGATGCCGCAAAGAGGCGGCGGCCCCGGAACGCGGGCAGAGTGGCACCGGCGGGATTCACCGCCCGGGCACGGGCAACCCGCCGGGCCACGTCAGGACGGCCCGAACTGGCCGACTGAGCGACCGACCGACCGAGCGACCGACCGACCGAGCGACCGACCGACCGACCGACTGACCGACCGACTGACCGACGCAGGAGGAGTGCCCCCATGAAGCCCACCGCCGCATCCCAGGCGCCGCCGGAACAGCGCGTAGAGGTGGTACTCAGCGCGTGTTCGGCCGCCGACGCCGAGTCGGTCCTGGGCGCGCTGCGCCGGTACTTCTCGGCGGACGAGCCGAACAGGCCGGGGCACGGCGCCGAAGAGGCGAGCCACGGGCCCACGAGCCACGGGCCCACGAGCCCCGATCCGGCGCGTCCGACCGTGTGGACGGCGACCTTCGACACCTCCCGGGTGCCGGGGGAGGTGAGCCGGGCGGCGCTGGGCGGCACGGTGACCGTCGACGTCCAGGGCGGCCCCGTCGCGGTGGCCCGGCTCCGCGACGTCCTGCACCGGACCTTCGAGGTGGAGGACGCCGGGACGGCCTCGGGCGACCAGGAAGTGGATCTGCAACTGCGGCTTCGGGGGCGGTAGGAGCAGGCCGCGCGTATACGCGTATACGCGCCCGCAAGTCGTGCCCGCCGCTCAGCCGCGGCGCTCCAGCTCCGCCACCGGACTGTCGTCCAGCGCGGCCAGCAGCGCCGCCGGGTCGTCGTAGACGGCCACCGCGCCCGCCTCTTCCAGATCGCCGCGCGGGATGCCGCCCGCCAGCACCGCCACGGGCCGCACCCCGGCCTTGGCCGCCGCCTTCATGTCCCAGACCGTGTCGCCGACGAACACCGACGCCCCGGCGTCGCCGTCGACCAGCCCCAGCGCGTGCTGGACGGGGTCGGGGGCCGGTTTCCCGGACTCGACGTCGTCCGCGCTGGCCACCCCGGCGATCACGTCGTCGGCGTCGATGGCCTCGCGCAGCGCGCCCAGTTCGGCGCCGCCCGCCGAGGTGGCGAGAACCACCCGCCAGCCACGCCCGTCCAGCGCCCGCAGCAGGTCCGCGGCGCCCGCGATCGGGGCGAGCCGCGCGAAGTACGTGGCGTACAGGGTCGTGTGCGCGGAGCTGAGGTCGGAGTCCTCGTCCTTGTCGCGGTCCTCGCCCAGCAGATGCGCGATCAGGTCCTCCGAGGGCAGCCCGACCGCCCGGTGGATGGCATGCGTCGCCACATCGTGGCCGGCCTGCCGGAACGCCTCCCACCAACAGACCACATGCAGATGATTGGTGTCGACGAGAGTGCCGTCGACGTCGAAGATCGCCGCGCGCGTCATACCGTGCCGCCTTCCGTGCCGCTCTGCCTTGCTCCGACCGTACGGGCCCGTCGGTTCAGCCGCCCGCGCGGCGGGCGCTCACCCACCGCAGCACGGCCGCCGCGGCCAGGGCGCCCGTGCCCGCGGTGAGTGCGGGGTGGCGGGCGAGGGCCGCCTGGGCGGAGCGCGGTGTCGAACGCTCGTCGAAGACGCCGTGGGCGCCGTGGTCGTCGCCCGGACGGTCATCCAGCGGCTGCCACAGGTTGCCGGGCCCGGTGACGGGCGCGAGGGAGTCGGTCTGCTGCGCCGCGTAGCCCGTACGGGCCAGATAGCGGTCGAGTACGGCCGGGGCGAGCCGGTTGGCCCAGAGGGTCGCGACCGTGGAGGCGCCGACGTAGTACTGCTTGCGGCGGGGGTGGTCCGCCGCGTGCACGATGGTCCGGGCGACGACCTCGGGCTGGTAGATCGGCGGCACCGGCTGGGGGTGCTTGGGCAGCCGTGAGCGGACCCAGGAGAACTGCGGGGTGTTGACCGCGGGCAGCTGCACCACGGTGATGCGCACGTGGCTGCCGTTGTGCAGGAGTTCGGTGCGCAGCGATGAGGTGAAGCCGTTGATGGCGTGCTTCGCGCCGCAGTAGGCCGACTGGAGCGGAATGGACCGCTCGCCGAGGGCCGAGCCGACCTGCACGATGGCTCCCCGGTCACGGGGGACCATCCGGTCGAGGGCGGCACGGGTGCCGTTGACGAAGCCCAGATACGCCACGTCCGTGACGCGCTGGAACTCCTCCGGCCCGATCTCGGTGAAGGGTGCGAAGACGGAGGTGAAGGCGACATTGATCCATACGTCGATCGGCCCGAACTCGGCCTCGGTCAGCTCAGCCGCCTTCTCCACCTCCTGGTGGTGGGCGACGTCGGTGGGCAGCACCAGAGCCCGCCCGCCGGCTTCTTCGACCTCCGCGGCGGCGGCGTCGAGGCCCGCCCGGCCGCGTGCGAGGAGCGCGATGTTGGCTCCGCGCCGCGCCAACAGCCGGGCGGTGGCGCGGCCGACCCCGGCACTGGCGCCGGTGATCACAACGGTTTGCGGCATGATCTCGTCCCGTCCCTCCGGGCATCGGCAGCCCTGCGGTGGGATACCCCCCCACAAGCCTCCCCATTCCCTCGAACGAGGAGGTGAATGAGCGCGGCACGGCCGCCGGGAATGGTCCACCGACAAATCGTCTCCTGAAATGTGTGTGGCCGCCCGATGGGGGCACACGGAGGGCTGGAGGTTGATTGCCATGGTCCCGTTGCTCCTCGTTCTACTGCTGGTCCTGATCCTTTTCGGCGCCGGCTTCGCACTCAAAATCCTGTGGTGGGTCGCGATCGCTGTACTGGTTCTGTGGCTCATCGGCTTCGTCGCCCGGCCCAAGGGCGGATCCGGCCGCTGGTATCGCTGGTAGCGGTCTTCCGAGCGGCAGGTTCCGTAAGGGCTGAAAAGCAATGTGTCGGCCGGAAGAACTCGGGCACCCGGCCCGTCGGGAGAGAGCGTCACCGAGTGGTTTACGCGGCGACGCTCTTCCGGTGCACAATGAAGAAAGGAATCACGTTTCATGACGGACAACATCTGGGGCTACCCGGAAACCAGTGGCCATCTCGCGGGCGCGGATCTGCGGGGCTGGAGCGTCGAGGCCACCGACGGAAGCATCGGCAAGGTCGACAAGCACTCGGACGAGGTGGGCTCCGCGTACATCGTGGTCGACACCGGCGTCTGGATCTTCGGCAAGCACGTGCTGCTGCCCGCCGGTACCGTGACGCAGCTCGACGCGGCCGAGAAGAAGGTCTACGTGGACCGCACAAAGGACCAGATCAAGGCCGCCCCCGAGTTCGACAGGGAAAAGCACGTCGGGGACGCCGGCTACCACGATCAGGTCGGTGGCTACTACGGCGGTCGCCCGCCGGTCGTCTGACGTCGCCATCACGACCATCCAGCAGGACATAGAGCAAGAATTCATGCAGCGGGGCCGCCCGGGCCGAGAGCCCGGGCG